>CAKSXP010000025.1 GCA_934515035.1 uncultured Oscillospiraceae bacterium | reverse complement strand
GCCCGGTCTCGACAGAGGGCTCCTCCGACTCGTCATCCGGCTCCGTGAGCTCGTCCGGCTCCGGCTCGCCGATGTCCGAAGTCATATAAAACGCGCCGGTGCAGCGCTCGGTGTTTCCCTTCGCGTCGGTCAGTACCGCCTCGGGATCTGCATCCTCCCATACGAGCTCGACGGACATTCCGCTGGAAAGCTCCAGCCCGTAAAACTCATACATGTCGCCGTCCATATCATAGGCGAGGATATCCGCCGCGACGCTCTCCGAGCCGAACCGCTCACTGAGCATAAGGCTGATGCTCTCGCCCTGATCGAGTCCGTTATCGATCAGGTTGTCTCCCCAGCTGTCGTCGTCGGACGCGGTGATATTCATAATGTCCAACTCGAAACCAAGGCTGTTTGTTATCGTGACCTCTTTTTCCTCGCCACCGCCGCCGCAGGCGCAGAGGCTCAGGCAGAACACAGCGATCAATAAAATGGCTATACGGCCAAAGCTTTTTTTCATATTCTCCTCCTGTTGACTGTAAAGAATAGCTTCTCTGTCCCTTGATTATACAGCGGAGCATCTTTTCAGGTATTGAAACCTGAGGTACTATTTTCGTTTTGCAAAAGCACACTGCCGAGACGCTGACGCTTGTTGTGCGCCGTGCCTGAGATGCCGAACTTGTCAAAAATATGGTTGAGGTGGTTCTTTATCGTATACTCGGACAGGGACAGCGCCTGCGCGATCTCCCGGTTCGTCAGCCGCGACGCGGCAAGCCGCGCGATCTCCGTCTCCCGCCGGGTAAGGCCGTGAGCTTCGCATATCTGCGAAAGCGTGACAGGCGGCTCTATCTGTCCCGTATACTCCGCAAGCTCCTCAAAAGGCTCCGTTATCCCGTCCGGCGCGGCAAGCTCCCTCGCCGTTTCCAGCTCCCTTAGCGCGGCGTCCCTCCCGCCGAGGCGGTAAAGCGCCGCCGCCTGCTGGATATGGTGATATATGAGCCCCAGCACGCAATGGCTGCTTTCATACAGCTCCAGACTCTCGTCCCGGCTCCGGACAACTCCCGTCCAGTCTTTTCCGGCCAGAAGCGCCTGTGTCCGGACGACCTGGAGCGCGGGCAGCGCCGGATGCATTACGCCCGCGCTGACCGATCCTTCCCTGACCCATTCGGGTATACTCTCAAAATCGTGCGTCAGTGCGCAAAGCCACCCCTGGCATATATCCAGCGTATCCAGCAGAATGCTCTGGCGCAGCTGTCTCATCCGGTCGCGGCAGTCCTCGAGTATCCTCAGCGCTTTTTCGCGGCGGCCCCGCCGAAGCTCGATGCGCATCTCAAGAAAGCGCGCGCCGACGGTGATGCTGTGCTGAGCCCTGCGCTCGGCCTCGCCGAGAGCGAGCTGGCACTCGATCTCCGACCCGGACAGTTCGCCGTGCAGAAAGCTGAGCTCCGCACGCATAAGGCGCGCCGCTCCGCTTCCGTGCCCGCCCGTCAGACGCTCGTAATACGGCATGCACTCGCACATGTCCATGCTCTCCCGCTCGAAGGCTCCGGCCCTGCTGTGGTACATCATCGCAACAGAGGGCGAGCCGAAGGTCCACAGGCTGTCGCTGTTGACGCAGCGGCTCTGCCTGTCCATAAGCCCGGCCGCCCGCCGGTGATACCGGCTCATCTCGGAAATATCGTTATAGGCCAGAAAGCCCAGAAGCAGCTGGCTCTCACCCTGATAGTTCTTCCTCTCGTTTTCCGGCATATCCGGGTCCTCCCGCACGGAATCGAGCAGCAGCGAATCCATTCGAAGCATCTCGGGTATGCGCTGGATGCTGTAAAGCGCGAGCATCAGGTACAGTATGGCGTCGGGGTTTGATTTCAGCTCCTCCTCGGGGCAGTCCGCGCACCAGCGGACTATCGCCTCGCCGTGGCCGCCGCCAAGGCAGTTTCCGCGGTCGGACACCAGCGTATCGAGCAGGCTCTTCCACGCGCCCGCTTTTTCAAACGCGCACATGGCCGCAAAGTTCTCGCCGTTCTCGGCGCACCATTCTCCGAAGCGGCCGTATATATCCGCCTTTTCGTCCTCGCCGAGCTTTTCAAAACGCATACGCACAACGCTTTGCAGCATGTGGTGATAGCGGTATATACCGTCGTCGCAGGTTATGAAGGCGTTTCCCTTCATAAGCGACTCGAGCAGCGCCCCGGCGTCTCCGTCCTGCCAGAGGCGCCCGGCAAGCTCCTTTGAAAACGCCGGCGCGACGCTGCACCGGACAAGGAAGCTCTGTTCGCGCTCCGACAGCCCTGTGAACATGACCTGATCGGTCAGTTCAAAAATGTCTCCCGTGTCAAAGCGCCAGACTCCCTGCTGCTCATATACGCGGAAGGTGAGGTATATCAGCGCGATCCAGCCCTCACTGGAATATGCCAGCTTCTTTCTCTCATCCTCCGGAAGCGGTATCCCGCAGGCCGCGGCGTATCCGGCGATCTCGTCCTCATGCAGCATAAGGTCGCCGACCCCAATTTCGCACAGGCTGCCGCCCAGCCTCAGCATGTCCGCCTCGCCAAACAGACGCACTCGTGAACAGAACACGAGGTGCACATTTTCGGGCAGGCGTTCCGCCAGAAACAGCACGAGTCCGGCAAGCCCGCGTTCGGGCAAATGCGCGCCGTCCAGTACATAATATATCTGTTTTTCAGCGCCCCGCACGGCATCGCAGACAATGTCCGCAAAAAGCTCCCGGCTGCGCGTATCCTCCGGCCAGCCCAGCGCGGCCGTCTGTTCCTCGAAAGCGGGATAGTGCCGGACCAGGCGGCAGAAGCCGTCCCAGAGGTCGGATACGCTGTCGGACGCCGCCATCTGCCGCAGAACGACCGCGTCCCCGGCAAGATTTTTCTCCCACCAGCGGACCGCCGTTGATTTGCCGTAGCCCATCGGCGCCGTGATCGTCGTTATCTGATGGTTTTTGATCTCTCTCAGCCGCTTTTCAAGGCGGCTGCTGATGTATACGGCACTTCTCATTTGCCTATATCCGCTATGAGCGCATCAACATTTTCCTCTCTCGTCGCCCAACTGGTGCAGAAGCGCACGGCGCTGTGGCCTTTGTCCACGCGCTGCCAGAAGGAAAAGCTGTATTTTTTGCCGAGGCTTTCTATCAGCTTATCGGGCAGTATCGGATACTGCTGGTTCGTCGGGGAGTCAAACAGCATCGCAAAGCCCGCTTCCTCGAAGGCACGGCGCAGACGCTGCGCCAGCTCCACCGCACGGCGCGATATTTCAAAATACAGTCCGTCCTCGAACAGGACCTCGAACTGCACTCCGAGCAGCCGTCCCTTTGCCAGCATACCGCCGCACTGCTTAATATAATAGCGGAAATCACGCTTCAGTTCCGGGTTTGTTATGACAACGGCCTCGCCGAACAGCGCTCCGACCTTTGTGCCGCCGATATAGAAAACATCGCAGAGCGCCGCTATGTCCGCCAGCGTCAGGCCGCTTCCCTCCGCCGCAAGGCCGTAGCCGAGACGCGCGCCGTCGATAAACAGCGGCAGAGAATATTCTCGGCAGGTCTCGTAAAGCGATTCCAGTTCCGCCCTCGTGTATATGGTACCGTTCTCCGTCGGATAAGAGATATACACCATTCCCGGCTGGACCAGATGCTCGCGGTTTGCATCGCCGCGGTGCTCTTCACAGAGCCTTCGCACCTGTCCGGCGGTTATCCTGCCGTCGTCGGACGGAAGCGTCAGCACCTTGTGCCCGCGCGCCTCTATCGCGCCGGTCTCGTGCGCGCTGATGTGCCCCGAGACCGCGGATATGACGCCCTGGTGGGGGCGCAGAGCCGCGGTTATGACCGTCGTGTTGGTCTGGGTCCCGCCGACGAGAAAATGCACGTCCGCCTCCGGAGCGCCGCAGGCCTGCCTTATCAGCTCGCGTGCGTGCGCACAGTGAGCGTCCTCGCCGTAGCCGGGAGTCTGTTCCATATTCGTTTCGCAGAGCCGCCGCATGATCTTCTCATGCGCGCCCTCGCAGTAATCGCATTCAAATCTTATCATCGTAAAAACCTCTGATATATCTTTACATACGCTTTGGATTATACTCTGCAAACGCAGTCATGGCAACAAAAAAACTCCGCGCCGCAAAACCCCGCCGGGCATGCGCCGTCCTTACCGGAAACAGGCGCCGGCTTTTAAGAAGCAAAAGCCGGCGCCGGGACAGATTCTTTATTTATCTGCGCTCTTTCCCGTTTTCTCCGGAGGCGCGCTTCCGCGTTTTCCGCTGGAAAAACTTGACCAGTTCGACTATCGGAACTATGCAGAATCCAAGACCTATCGCGGTCAGGCACTCGACGGCATTGATGTGCGCAAAACCAAAAGCGTCTGCAAGGAAGGGTATCTCGATAACGCCCAGCGTGCACAGGAACGAGCCCAGCGCCGCCCAGTTGAGCGCTCTGTTCATCGAGCCCAGCGCAAACATGCTGCTGCGCTGCGAGCGCATGTTGAAGCTGTGGAATATCTCCGCGAAGCTCATAGTCAGAAAAGCCATGGTTGTGCCGTCCGCGCTGTCGGTCATGGCCCAGACGCCGTTCTCCATAAAGTGCCCGATGAAATACGCCGCCAGCGTCAGGAGCGTGATAACCAGGCCCTGATAGGCCACGTCCGCGCCCATACCCTCCGAAAATACGCCCGCCTTCGGGTCGCGCGGGGCGCGGCTCATAACGTCGCCCTCCGCCTTTTCAACGCCCAGAGCCAGCGCGGGGAAGCAGTCGGTTATCAGGTTTATCCAGAGAAGGTGCACGGGCTCGAGTATCGTAAAGCCCATCAGCGTCGCCGCGAAGATGGACAGCACCTCGCTCATGTTGGAGCTGAGCAGGAACTGTATAGCCTTGCGGATATTGTCATATATCCTTCGGCCCTCTTCGACGGCGCCGACGATCGTGGCAAAATTGTCGTCCGCGAGCACCATGTCGGCCACGTTCTTTGTAACGTCCGTGCCGGTAATGCCCATGCCGATGCCGATATCGGCGGCTTTTATGCTCGGCGCGTCGTTCACGCCGTCGCCGGTCATCGCGGTGACGTAACCGGCATTGCGCCAGGCGTTCACGATGCGCGTTTTATGCTCCGGCTGGACGCGCGCATATACCGATATATCCCGGAAAACCCGCTCGAACTCTTCGTCACTCATCTTTCCGATCTCGGCTCCCGTCACTGCCTTCATGCCGGGCTCGAGTATGCCGAGCTCGGATGCTATCGCCCTGGCGGTGTCGATATGGTCGCCCGTTATCATTATCGGGCGTATGCCCGCGGAGCGGCATTTTGCTATCGCGTCCCTGACCTCGGGGCGCACGGGGTCTATCATGCCCTCGATGCCGATATAGCACAGGTCCTTTTCAAGCACCTCCGCGCTGCTTTCCGGCTCGGAGTCCCATCTGCGGAAGGCTCCGGCAAGCACTCGCAGCGCCTTGTCGGCCATAGCCTTGTTCTCGGCCAGAATGGAAGCCCGCTTTTCTTCCGTCATGGGCTTTTCCTCGCCGTTTTCAAGATACCTTGTGCAGACCTTGAGCACCTCGTCCGGCGCTCCCTTGGTAAACTGTATCACGCCATGTTCGGAGGCATGCACCGTGCTCATCATCTTTCTGAGGCTGTCAAACGGCGCCTCTCCCGTGCGCGGATAGCTCCGCTTCAGCTCCGGCTTCGGCAGCCCCAGCGTGTTCGCCCATGCGACGAGCGCAGCCTCCGTCGGTTCGCCAGTAACGCCGCCGTTTTCGTCCAGCTCCGCATCGGAGCAGAGCGCCATCGCCGTTGCCAGCAGCTTTTCATCGCCGGACCGGTTCTCGACCACGGTCATCCGGTTCTGCGTCAGTGTGCCGGTTTTGTCGGAACATATGATCTGAGCGCAGCCAAGCGTCTCGACCGCCGTCAGCTTGCGGATTATCGCGTTCCGCTTTGACATATTCGTAACGCCGATGGAGAGGACTATCGTCACGACAGCGGCAAGCCCCTCCGGTATCGCGGCAACGGCAAGCGAAACGGCAACCATAAAGGTATTGAGAAGAACGCTTCCGTTCAGCGTTCCGGCGCGCAGCACGCCGACGGCGAAGATAACGACGCATATGCCGAGAACGAGATATGTCAGCACCTTCGACAGCTGGGCAAGCTTTTTCTGAAGCGGAGTCTGCCCTTCTTTGGCATTCGCCAGCGCGTCGGCTATACGGCCCATCTCGGTGTCCATGCCCGTTCCCGTCACGACCATTGCGCCGCGGCCATAGACGACGGTGCTGCCCATATAGGCCATATTCTTACGGTCGCCGAGAGCGACATCCCCGTCGCCGCCGATGACCCCGGTCATTTTGCTGACGGGGACGCTCTCGCCGGTCAGCGCCGCTTCCTCGATCTGGAGCGACGCGCTTTCGATCACGCGTCCGTCCGCGGGCACGGCGTCGCCCGCCTCAAGCAGCACAACGTCGCCCGGAACTATCTCCTCGCTGTGGATGACGCATACCTTTCCGCCGCGCATCACTCTGCTCGTGGCGGCCGCCATCTGCTGGAGGGCCTCGATCGCTTTCTCCGCCTTGCTCTCCTGATAAACGCCGAGAACGGCGTTTATTATAACGACGGCAAGAATGATGATGACATCGGCAAGGCTCTCTCCCGAATATACTGATGTTATACCGGAAATGACCGCCGCCGCAATAAGTATGAGGATCATGGGATCCGCCATCTGTTGGAAAAAGCGTACGATAAGCGGCGTGCTTTTTCCCTCTGCAAGCTTGTTTCTGCCCTTTTCGTCCAGCCTTTTCTGCGCCTGCGCGCCGCTCAGCCCGGACGGTGTGCTTTCGAGCTCCGAAAGAGTCTCTTCGACAGTTGAACGATAAAAATCCAATTTGCCTTCTCCTTTACTGATAATAACAAAAACTCACGGATAGACATTTGCCTATCCGTGAGTCTGGTCATTTAATGCAAGCCAGGACGGCCGCAGGGGCCGAACATGATTGTTGACTTGGAAACCGCCCGAAAGCGGCTGACTACTCCCTCACATGGGATGTGATGCATATCATATCACATGAGCTTCGGGCTGTCAATAGCCCGCGCCCCTCCCCCAAAGGCGCCGTATTTCCGGCAATGTCCATGCACTGCTTCCGTCATTTTGCGTCGAAACGTATCATACATGTAATAACGTCCCAAATAATCATAATGTACAATTAGATATTTTATAACCCTTGAACCGCCTACATTTTGGCGGCCTTTCCAAAAGAGCCAAAACCGAATTAAAGTTCTTGTGATTTTATTATATGTCAGCTATAATTGTATCATACAAGCTCTACGCAAGGCCATTTTTGCAATTCGCATCATCACGTCTTGCAAATTCATTGACATAAGGTGGAAATTATAATGCCCGAAAAAACCATTAAAAAAGTTTTGGTCGCAAACCGCGGCGAGATCGCCGTTCGTGTTCTGCGCGCCTGCTATGATGTTGGCTTGAGCACAGTTGCGATCTACTCCAAGGAGGACATCTATTCCCAGTTCCGCACCAAGGCCGACGAGTCCTACCTCATCGGTGAAAACCTCAGCCCGCTCGGCGCATATCTCGCCATTGACGAAATAATCGACCTTGCCAAGCGCAAGAACGTCGACGCCATCCACCCCGGATACGGCTTTCTTTCCGAGAATGCGGACTTTGCCCGTGCCTGCGAAGAGGCCGGGATCGTCTTTGTCGGCCCCCCGTCCAGCGTTCTGGCGCAGATGGGCGACAAGCTCAGCGCGAAGGATATCGCAAAGCGCTGCGGCGTTCCCACCATCCCCGGCTGCCTTGAGCCGCTCAAGAGCGCGGACGAGGCGCTCCAGATGGCAAAGGAGTTTGGTTTCCCCGTTATCCTGAAGGCTGCCGCCGGCGGCGGCGGACGCGGCATGCGCCGCTGCGACACCGAGGCCGAGGTGCTCGCCAACTTCCCGCTCGTCCGCTCCGAGGCCGAGAAGGCCTTCGGCAGCAGCGACATCTTCATCGAAAAATATCTCGTTCAGCCCAAGCACATCGAGGTCCAGATCCTCGCGGATAACTACGGCAACATAGTCCATCTCTACGAGCGCGACTGCTCGCTTCAGCGCCGCTACCAGAAGGTCGTCGAGTTCACGCCCGCCTTCTCCCTCCCTGTTGAGAAGCGCGAGGAGCTCTGCGCGGACGCCGTCAAGATCGCCCGCGAGGTCGGCTATGTCAGCGCCGGCACCGTTGAGTTCCTGGTTGACCGCAACGGCAACCACTACTTCATCGAGATGAACCCCCGCATCCAGGTCGAGCACACCGTCACCGAGATGGTCACCGGCGTTGACATCGTCCGTTCCCAGCTTCTGATCGCAGAGGGCAAGCCCCTGTCCGACCCGATGATCGGCATCAGCAAGCAGGAGGACGTTTCCGTCCGCGGCTATGCCATCCAGTGCCGCGTAACGACCGAGGATCCCGAAAACAACTTCGCCCCGGACACCGGCAAGATCACCGCATATGAGTCCGGCGGCGGCTTCGGCGTCCGCCTCGACGGCGGCAACGCCTATTCCGGCAGCGAGATCAGCCCATACTATGACAGCCTGCTTGTCAAGATAACCTGTACGGACAACACCTTTGACGGCACTATCCGCAAGTGCCTCCGCTCCCTCGGCGAGACCCGCGTGCGCGGCGTCAAGACCAACATGGCCTTCATCAGCAACATCCTCAACCACCCCGATTTCAAGGCCGGACGCTGCCACACCCGCTTCATCGACGAAACTCCGGAGCTTTTCGATATCCCCGACCCCAAGGACAGAGCCACCAAGATGCTCAAATACATCGGCAACATCGTCGTCAACGACCCCTCCGCGGGCAAGAAGATGTACGACACGCCGCGTTTCCCGAAGGTCACCGGCGAGGGCCCCAAGCCCGGCCTCAAGCAGATGCTCGACGAGAAGGGTCCCGAGGCCGTACGCGACTGGGTGCTCGGCCAGAAGAAGCTTCTCATAACCGACACCACCATGCGCGACGCCCACCAGTCCCTGCTGGCGACCCGTGTCCGCACCCGCGATATGGTCAAGGGCAGTGCGGCGACCGCGGAGATGCTGGCCGACTGCTTCTCTCTCGAAATGTGGGGCGGCGCGACCTTCGACGTCGCATACCGCTATCTCTATGAGGATCCCTGGGAGCGCATCGACCTGCTGCGCCGCAACATTCCCAACATCCCGTTCCAGATGCTTCTCCGCGGCGCAAACGCCGTCGGCTATGCCAACTATCCCGACAACGTCATCCGTGCCTTTGTGCGTGAGTCCGCGAAGAGCGGCATCGACGTGTTCCGTGTGTTCGACAGCCTGAACTGGATACCCGGCATGGAGATCAGCCTTGAAGAGGCCGCCTCCTGCAACAAGATCGCCGAGGCCACGATGTGCTACACCGGCGACATCCTCGACCCCAAGCGCGACAAATACACTCTCCAGTACTATGTCAATCTCGCCAAGGAGCTTGAAAAGCGCGGCGCCCACCTTCTTGCCATCAAGGATATGTCCGGCCTGCTCAAGCCCTATGCCGCCAAGAAGCTGGTCAAGACCCTCAAGGAGGAGGTCGGTCTGCCGATACATCTCCACAGCCACGACACCAGCGGAAACCAGGTCGCGGCCTACCTGATGGCCGCCGAAGCCGGCGTTGATATCGTCGACTGCGCGATCGCCAGCATGTCCGGCCTTACCAGCCAGCCCTCCATGAACGCCATAGTCGCCGCCCTCGAGGGGCAGGAGCGCGACACCGGTCTCGACCTGCGCCGCCTCGAAGAGCTCTCCGATTACTGGACCGACATCCGCAAGCGCTATGTCGATTTCGAGTCCGAGCTCAAGACTCCGCTCACCGAGATCTACCGTTACGAGGTCCCCGGCGGCCAGTATACCAACCTGCGTCCCCAGGTCGAGAGTCTCGGCCTCGGCCACCGCTTCGATGAAGTCCGCGAGATGTTCGTCACCGTCAACCAGATGCTCGGCGACATCGTCAAGGTCACCCCGTCCTCCAAGATGGTCGGCGATCTGGCGATATTCATGGTCCAGAACGACCTTACCGCAGAGAATATCGTCGAGCGCGGCGAAGCTCTCACCTTCCCGGACAGCGTCGTAAGCTATTTCAAGGGCATGATGGGTCAGCCCGCATGGGGCTTCCCGAAGGATCTCCAGCGCGTCGTCCTCAAGGGCGAGGAACCCATAACCTGCCGCCCCGGCGATCTTCTCGAGCCCGTTGACTTCGAGTCCGTCCGCAAGCACCTTGAGGAGTTCACCTCCGAGCCCACCATGCGCGATGTTCTCGGCTGGTGCATGTATCCGAAGGTCATGGAGGATTACCTCAAGTTCCGCAAGGAGAACGGCTATATCACCCGTCTGGGCAGCCATGTGTTCTTCCACGGCCTCGCCGTCGGCGAGACCAACCAGGTCAACATCGAGGACGGCAAGACGCTCGTCATCAAATACCTCGGACTCGGCGACCACAACGAGGACGGCACAAGGACCGTCCACTTCCAGCTCAACGGAGCACGCCGCGACGTTGACGTTCCCGACAACCACGCCATGGAGTCCGTCACCCACGTCACGATGGCAGACCCGGCCGACAAGGGTCAGGTTTCTTCCTCCATCCCCGGCGCCGTCAGCAAGATCGAGGTCAAGGTCGGCGACAAGGTCGAGGAAAACCAGGTGCTCGCAGTTGTCGAGGCGATGAAGATGGAAACGAGCATCGTTGCGCGTATGCCCGGCGTCATCTCTCAGATCCTCGTAAAGACCGGCCAGTCCGTCAAGGCCGGCGAGCTTATCATGACGATAGACCTCGACGAGGAATAATAAAGACCGGAAATAACAAAAATGAAACCGGACGATCGTCTGATCGTCCGGTTTTGATATTGCCGGAATTCTCTTTTGCGCCTGCGGACGCAAAAGCCGCGGGGCTTTCTGACAAACAAAAAAACGGACGATCATATGATCGTCCGTTTTTGCTGTGTGTATATAACTTATTTGAGCTCGACCTTTGCGCCGACAGCCTCGAGCTTGGTCTTGATGTCCTCGGCCTCTTCCTTGGAGACAGCTTCCTTGAGCTTGGCAGGAATGGCTTCGACAAGAGCCTTTGCATCGGCAAGGCCGAGGCCGGTGATGCCGCGGACTTCCTTGATGACCTTGATCTTCTCTGCACCGAAGTCGGTCATAACGACGTCGAACTCGGTCTTCTCCTCGACGGGAGCGGCAGCGGCGGCGCCGGCAGCGGGAGCGGCGACGGCGGCGGCGGAAACGCCAAACTCTTCCTCAAGAGCGTGGACGAGCTCGGCGAGCTCCAGAACGGAAAGGGCCTTGACTTCTTCGATCATAGCGGTAACTTTTTCGCTGGCCATTTTAAATATCCTCCTAATTTACAGAAAAATAGATGTGTGTTTGCCCCGACTTACTCGGCGGCAGCTTCGGTTTCCCCGGCGGGAAGGGAGCCGCCCTTCTGCTCGAGGATCTGGCCAAGGCAAACGGCCAGACTGGTGATGGGTGCAAGCATGGTTCCGAGGACCTTTGCATAAAGCGCGTCCTTGGAGGGGAGAGCGGCGATCTCGCTGATCTCCTGCTGGGAAAGGACCTGTCCATCCATGAAAGCGGCCTTGATGTTGAACTTGTTGTTCATCTTCGTGGCATAGTCGTTCAGGATGCGGATAGGCGCGATGGGGTCTCCGGCGCTGGTGGCGAGGGAGGTCGTTCCGTTAAGGACGGAGTCGATCTCACTGAAGCCGACCTTGTCGATTGCGAAGCGGACGAGGGTGTTCTTGACGACGGAATATTCAACACCGTTCTCGCGGAGCTCGCGGCGGAGTGCGTTATCCTCTGCAACGGTGATGCCCTTGTAATCGACAAGGACGCCGGCCTCTGCGTTCTGGATACGTTCTGCCAGAGCTTCAACTATCGCCTGCTTCTCGCTGAGAACTTTTGCGTTCGGCATGGGATGATTCACCTCCGGGATGATATGTCGCGCCCTGAAAGAAAAAACGCCTTTGCGCACAAAGGCACAAAGACGGAAAGCTGTCTAAATCTTTGGAAATAGAGCAGTCCTCGGCAGGATTTACGGCTTTGGACCACCTGCTGTCTTTGGAGCGCTCAAATATAATATCAGAGAAGGCTAGGCTTGTCAAGGAGTTTTTCTTTATTTTTCAATGGATAGAGCATTCCTTTGCCTGTTACGCAAAGGGAAAAACCGGCAGGGCATATTTGACAAATTTCACAAATTGTTTTTATATAAGTATACGAATTTTGTAAAATTACAAAAAATAACTTGAACATATAGGGAATACAAGTATAATATTACATATAAGAGGAATGGAAATATTATGTGCAGGTATTATCGTTTTGCATCACTTGTCCCAAAGATAACAGATAACCAGCAAGACTGTTCCTATATGACCGGAGGTCAGATAGCGGATATGAGCCTGTATAATAAGAATACCTCAACTTGGGATAGCTGGGGCATTTGGACCGCCAGAGTTTCCGACGCATGGAGAGTTTCGCCGGAACGGGTTACAGTGAGTTCAACAAATTATTGCGACACATTCAATATTCGCCATTACAGCTAATAAGAAAGGATAAAGAGGGAGGGTCCACCCCCTCCCTTGCCTTATTCTTGGAACTATTCTATACACGGAGAATAATATGAAAGAGAAACGAATTGCGGAGCTTGACTATGCAAGAGTGCTCTTAATGCTGTCAGTCATCGCTGCGCATGCCGCCAGTTCCTATATTTTCTCGGAAAGCCGGATCTCACTGTTTGGAATGAACCTGGCATACCTGATCAATCAGGCGGCAAGATGCAGCGTTCCGGGATTTATTATCCTTTCGGGCGCGTCGCTGGGTATGGGAAAACCGAATACTCCATAGGAAGCTTTTACATAAGCCGCATGAAGAAGGTCGTTTTGCCATATCTCATATGGTATACGGTATATTTTGCCTATAACAGCCGCGGTACCGCCGTTTCCGCATGGGACTTCGCCGTATTCTTCAAAGGTATTCTGAAAGGCTCCACGGCGCCGCACCTGTATTTTGTCATCGTCATCGTACAGTTATATATCCTGTATCCGCTTCTCCGCAGGCCCGTTGACCGGCATAAATGCGCGGCGGCCATAATTTCATTCGCCGCCGGTCTTGGATTTCAGACGCTTTCCTACCTTGCCTGCCTTGGAGTGCACCTGCTTCCATATGACAATTTGCTGTATCTGTCGCCCCTGACCTGGATACACTTCTTCGTGCTGGGAATGTGTGTTCCCGCCGGGGCGCTGGAAAAGCTCTGCCGCTGGGCAAAAAGGCGGTTTCCGCTGCTTATTCTGCTGTCCGCCGCGGCCGCACTGGGATATACTCTGGAGAGCCGGGCGCTTTCCACATATGACACATCCGTCAAGCCGCATCTG
>CAKSXP010000024.1 GCA_934515035.1 uncultured Oscillospiraceae bacterium | reverse complement strand
AAAGCATTTTTCACTGATGACGAGCTGGTGGAGCGCGTATGGGACATGGAGCAGGTCAAGGATCTGATGAGCCGCCGCAGCTTTTACATCGCAAACAACGACCGCCGCGCGGAGCTGAACGATTTCTGGGTCGCCGAGCCCGAACACCGCGCCACCGCTTCCTTCGGCTCCAACTGGGGCTATTATGTCGGCATGGACTCCATCAGCAATTACTATGTCGTGCGGCATCACGAGCGCATGATGGAAGCCCTCCGGGAATATTGCAGCACTCATCCGGAGGTGGAATACAGCGAGGATAACCTCGGCTTCGGCTGCATGATATCCCGCCCGCTGAACACGCCGCTGGTCGTTCTGTCCGGCGACGGACAGACAGCCAAGGGCATCTGGTACAGCATCGGTCAGGAATCCATCGCCCGCTCCGGCAAAACGGCGGACTGCCGGTGGTTCAACGGCAAGATAGCCGCCGACTTTGTCAAGGAAAACGGGGAGTGGAAGATCTGGCATCTGGTCGATTCCAACGACTTTTCCGTCGCCCCGGGCGGAAGCGTCAACGACATACCGACACGTCTGGCGCCGGAGGACAACGCCGCCGCCGTCGAATTCGGCAGGGGCGATATCGAAATGCTGACCCACAACGGAATGCTCAACTGGAGCGATGATTATCCCTTCCTGCCGCAGGAATACTTCCGTTTCTCCGGGGAGATAAGCTATGGGCCGGAGGGTCATCCGGACTATGAAGACTAAGGGGGAGCACACATTATGAACATGAAGCATCTGACTCTTGAGGAACGCGTCCAGCGCGCGGAGGGCGGTCTTGCAGCAGAGTCTCTCCACGCGCGCCACTCCTATCTTCATGGCGGGACCCGCTGCAAGGAGGAATGGGACGAGATCTGGTCACGCGCCGACGACATATCCTGGGCCCACGGCTTCGGCCGTATGCGCGGCTTTGAAGAGGTCTGGTACAACAGCGTAACGACCTATAACTGGCGCGGCATCGCAAACTACGGCAACATCTTCAACCTCGTGCCCGAGGCGTCATATCTGACGGACTTCCGCTCGCTGAGCGAGGTCGCCTTCCACACGCTGGCAACGGATATCATCGAGGTCGCGGAGGACGGTCAGACAGCGCGCGGCTTTTTCCTGACGCCCGGCGTTCTGTTCTGCGCGCCCAACTCCAACGGGAAATACTGGGGCAGTTCCCTCTGGGAGCGCTACGGCTCCGACTTCCGCTATGAGGACGGCGAATGGCGCTATATCCACGAACAGGTCTGCCCCGATATCGGCGGCGACTTTGACTGCTCCAACGTCGGCAGGGACGAATACCTGTACGCAAAAGAACCCGGACTGCGCCCTCAGATGGGACCGCCCGCCGGACCCTCCACCGAGGAGGACGGCAGCCAGACCGAGGTAAAGCGCGAGGACGACGATCTGCCCAACATCCGCGGCATGCTGCGTCTGTCCGACCCCGGCCCGCTGCATTATGAGTATTCCCTGTTCCAGACCGTTCAGGACACCGTTCCCTGGCCGGTGCCGTACAAAACGATGGACAACGACAACACATACACAAAGCAGCCCGAATAACAGAGCAACATCAAACAGCGGCGGAAAGATATACTTTCCGCCGCTTCAGCTTGTCAAAAAAGGCCTCGCAGAGTCTGCGCCCGCAGGCGCAAATCAATACGGTTCATATTCCGTTCTGTTTCCGGCCTCGACTATCTCCTTCAATATCCGGTCGGAGCATTCGGTCAGTTCTCTCATAACAGACAGGATCGCCGCGTCGTTTTCCTCGTCCCTGCGGCAGCAAAGCCGGGTCTCGACCGTATCGCCCGTCGGGAAAATATCGAACACGGGGCAGACCGCCAGACGGCTGGATATATCGCAGATCGAAACGCCCCGTTCAAGCATCAGGCACGACTCGACCTCCTCCACCGTCGGCACCGCCCTTATGTTCTCCGGCCGCAGGCCGAGACCCGCAAACCGTGAACAGAAGAGCCTGTTGCCGTCCGGCTCTCCGATACCGGGCAGGATGCCCTCGACCACATATACCGGCATATCCGCAAGATCCGCCGCGGACGACGCCCCGGCCCGGCGCGCCAGCGGTCTTGACACGGCCAGCACCATCGGAAACGCTATGAATCTTTTCGAAGTGAGCCTCTCATCCTCCGCGTCGCGCCGGTCAAGGATAACGAGATCCAGTTCCTTCTGCATCAGCTCGAATTTCATCGACTCCGGCTCGTAGCACCGGCAGGATATCTTCGCGTCCCTCTGCCCTTTCAGCACGGCATAGAACGTCTCCGAGAGGAACATCTCCGAATATGCGCCGACGCGGATCACTCTCTCGTTCGGTGAATCGATACGGTGAGCGTTGTCCATCGTCCAGTTGAATCGTCTGTCGTCCGCTATAAGGAACTCCATATACCGCTGCCCCTGCGCCGTCAGCACCGGTTCGCCCATCCTGTCCTCAAAAAGAGCAAAGCCGATCTCTTTTTCGAGCTTTTTAATGTTTTTACTCACAGCCTGCGGCGTTATTCCAAGCTTTCTGGAGGCATTGTAAAACGAACGGCTCCTCGCGGAAAACAGAAAGCTCGCAGTCAGCGCGTCCGTCATGCTTCATCCCCCTTTGAATATGCCTTCCGCAGCAGCTCCAGGATGCGCCCGGTATCGCTGGTCTCCTTTTGCCGCCGGAACACGAGCGAGCTTTCCCCGCCGACCTTTATCTTTGCAAAATACGGGCTGATAGCAAGCTGGTCGAACCCGTTTATGAACATCAGGCCATTGCCAAGCCTGGTCTCGCATATCGCAGAGGACGTGTTTCTGAGCACTCTGACGCGGGGCGTCAGCCCCGTCGCCCGGCGGAAAAAGCCGGAAAACAGCACCCTTGCCTCGAGCGGGCTGAACCCGTCTCCGTCAAGCCCGATCAGAAACTCCTCCCCGGCAAACTCCCCGGCGGGCGCGCCGCCGGTCACCAGCGGGTGCTCACGCGAGGCAAGTATGACATATTCGTCCGTCCGGAGCACAGTTTCGCTGCTCGGTCTGGTCGTTGCCGGATAGTTCAGCGTTATCGCGGCGTCTATCCCGCCAAGATCGAGCATATCCGCCAGGACAGGCGCCGTTGCGATATGTATATCCATTGCGCGCACGCCTTCCAGCGCGTTGTATGCCTGTATCGTCTCCGTTATCTCCGGACACATCCACACATTCTGCGCGATGCCCAGCCGGAGGACGCCCTTTCCCGCGCTCTCCTCCGCCTCCGTGCGCAGCCTGCCGATAAGCGCTTCCCTGTTCTCCTTCTGGTTTTTGAAGTATTCATACCACACTCTGCCGGCGGGCGAAAGAGTGAGCGTCCGTCCGCTGCGGGTAAAAAGCTTCATATTGAGTTCGTCTTCGAGGTTGGACAGATACTTCCAGAACGACTGCGGACTCATAAAGCTCTCTCTGGCCGCTTCCGCAATGCTTCCCTTTTCAACTATCCTCAGAAAGGCGTTTATACTGTTAACGGTCAAACCTGCGCACCTCCTCCCGTCAGCTTTAGCATTATATCATATTCCGGAGTTTTTCTACAACCATATAACGCCGCAAAAATCAGCCTCTGCGGGCATATTTGTCCGCGGGCGCGGCATAATATCTCTCAGGTGATGTTATTATGAAGCGCAGAAAGTCTGTTCCCTATATCGTCTTTATCCTGATATCCCTCGCGGCCGGAGGCATAGGCGCCATATTCTCATACAAAGGCATGCCGGCATTCGACGCGGCCGCCAAACCGGCGCTCGCTCCCGCCAAGGCCGTGTTTCCGATCGTATGGACGATATTGTTCATCCTGATGGGTGTCGGAATGGCCCGCGTCTGGATAACGGGTTCGCGCGAACGCAGCGACGCCCTGCTCATCTATGCCGTACAGCTTATTATAAACGTTTTCTGGAGCGCGTGGTTTTTCGGCCTTCAGGCATACTTTTTCGCCTTCATATGGCTGCTCCTTCTTATCGCGGCGATCGTTATCATGATCTTCATTTTTTACAGGACGGATCACGCCGCAGCACTGCTTCAGATCTCATATCTTCTGTGGTGCGTCTTTGCCGCATACCTCAATTACGGCATCTGGCGTTTGAACTGACAAATGCATAAAGCGCAGACAGGCTCCGCGGTGACCCTTTCCGGATCACCACGGAGCCTGCTGCCGTTAAATAAACACGGGAAAAGCTTTTACAGCCCGGCTCTGCCGGTCTTTTTTCAGATCTTCCAGTCGGCGGCCTGCTGCCGCTCCGCGATGAAGTTCCGGTAGACGCCCTCCTGCGCCGCCAGTTCGGCGTGGGTGCCCTGCTGGATGATGCTGCCGCCGTCCAGCACAAGGATTTGGTCTGCATTGCGGACGGTTTTGAGCCGGTGGGCGATCATCAGGACCGTTTTTTCGTGGGTCAGTGCTTCAATCGCCTTTTGCAGGCGGTCCTCGTTCTCCGGATCGACATTTGCCGTGGCCTCGTCCAGAATGATGATCGGCGCGTCCTTCAGCAGCGCGCGTGCGATCGAAATGCGCTGCTTTTCACCGCCGGAGAGCGATGCGCCGCCCTCGCCGATGACGGTGTCATAGCCGTCCGGCAGGGCCTCGATGAAGTCGTCGCAGCAGGCGCGGCGCGCCGCCTCGGCCACCTGCTCGTGCGTTGCGTCCGGACAGCCGAATTTGATGTTGTTCTCAATGGTGTCGGCAAAGAGATACACGTCCTGAAACACCATGCTGATCTGGCTCATGAGCGACTCGAGCGTATAGTCCCGCACGTCCGTGCCGCCGATCCTGACGCTGCCGCCGTCCACATCCCAGAAGCGGGCGACAAGGCTGCAGAAGGTCGTTTTTCCGCTGCCGGAGGGGCCGACGATGGCGGTGGTGGTCCGGTCGGGCAGTGTCACGCTGACGTCGCGGAGAATGGGCTTTTTCTCGTAGGAAAAGTCCACATGGTCAAAGACGATGTCGTGGCGCTCCGGCGTGACAGCCTTTCCGTTTTCGTCCATCTGCGGCATCTGCTCCGTCTCCACGGTGCGGTCGATGGCCGCGGCCGCCAGACGCAGCATGGAGACGCCCATGCCGAACAGTTTGATCTGGCTGAACACCAGGAAGGACATCACCAGCACCATCAGCGCGTTAGGCAGCGTCATGCTGCCGCCGATCCAGAGCGCGACCGCCGCGAGCATCATGCCGACGCCCGCAATTTGCAGAACAGCCTCCTGCGCGGCGGTATAGGGCGTCATCACACGCTCCACGCGCAGATTGGCTTTGCGGTTGTGCTCCAGCGCGTCCTGCAATTTTTTATCGCCCTTGCCGGTAAGGTTGAAGGATTTGACAACGCTCATGCCCTGCACGGTCTCCAGCACGGCCTCGACCAGATCGGTCTGGGAGCGCTGCGTGTCGGCGGCGATGACGGCGGACTTTTTCTCCATTGCGGACACCACGCAGAGATAGATCAGTATGCCCGCCAGCGTGATGAGCCCGATGCGCCAGTCAAAAATCAGAATAACGAGCGCGAATACTGCCGTGGTGATCAGGCCGCCGAGAATGTTCACCAGCACCATCGGCACCATGCTCTCAATGCTGCTGACCACAGTGGTGCAGACGCCGGAGAGCTGGCCGGTGCTGTTGTCGTTGAAAAAGCCCATAGGCACGCGCTTTAAGCGGTCGGCGATGGCAATGCGGCGGTCCGCCGCCATAAAGTAGCCCGCGTGGGTCTGATACATCTTGGAATAGCTGCTGGCCACCGCGCCGCCGAAAATGCTGACAAGCTCAAACCCCAGCGCGAGCCACGCCGTTTTTCCACCCTGGGCCCCGAGCATCAGCGCCCGGATTACCAGATAAATGGCCGCAAGCTGAAACATCTGCAATACGGCGCCCAGAAAGCTGACCACGACGGATTTGTTGATGTTTTTCCTCTCGCCTCCGGCAAACTGCCAGATTTTTCTGAATGCTTCGATCATACCGTCTCACCGTCCTTTGTGCCGATGTGCGCCTGCCACATTTCCCGATATAGCGGGCAGCGCTCCAGCAGCGCCTCGTGCCTGCCCTGCGCGGCGATGCGGCCGTCCTGCACCACGGCGATATTGTCCGCTCCTGTGATGGTGGAAAGCCTGTGCGCGATCACGATGACCGTCTTGTCCGCCACCAGCCTTGCCACCGCCTGCTGGATGACCGCCTCGTTCTCCGGGTCAATGTAGGCCGTGGCCTCGTCCAGCACGATGATGGGCGCGTCCTTCAGAATGGCCCGTGCAATGGCAATGCGCTGGCGTTCGCCGCCGGAGAGGTGCGCGCCGCCCCCGCCGACCATGGTGTCAAGACCGTTTTCCAGATTGCCGATAAAGCTGCCGCAGCCGGCGGCCTGCGCCGCAGCCTCCACCTCGGCGTCCGTGGCGTTCATCCGCCCCATGCGGATATTCTCCCGCACGGTGTCGTCAAAGAGGTAGTTATCCTGCGACACGAAGGCCACCTGGTCGTAAAGCTGCGTGAGCGGAATATCCTTCAGGTCGTGGCCGCCCATGGTGACAGTGCCGCTTTTCACGTCCCAGAAGCCCGCGACGAGCTTGGCAATGGTCGATTTTCCGCTGCCGGAGGGGCCGACGAGCGCGGTCATTTTACCTTGCGGAATGGTCAGGGAAACGTTGTGGAGGATTTCCTGACCGTCGTGATAGCCGAAGGAAACATCCTTGATCTCAATGGTATGGTCTGCAAAAGCGACCGGCGTTTCGCTGTGGGTCTGCTCCTCCGCGTTCAGAATTTCGTCCACCTGCCCCACTGTTGTGCCGACCTGCGCCAGCGTGTCCACGAAATTGAAAGCCGCCACGATGGGCGCGGACATTCCGAGCGACAGGATGATGACCGTGATGAAGCTTTCCGCCGTCAGCGTGCCGTGGGTATAGAACACCCAGCCGAGCGGCAGAACGGTCAGCATCTGCGCGGGGAAAAAGGCATAGGCCATGGACATTCCGAGCTGGCTGCGGCGCATCCAGTCATAATAATACTGTGCGTTGGCGCGCACCTTGTCCACCAGCCGGGCGTAGGAGTTCTTGCCCTGATTGAAGGCCTTGATGACCTCAATGCCGCCGATGTACTCGATCATGGCACCGCTCATCTCGTTCGTGGCCTGCACCGCGCCGGCGTAATCCCTGGCGTAGCCGCCCATGACCGTCATCATAAAGAAAAACGCCACGGGGAACACAGCGAGCGACAGCAGCGCCAGACGCCAGTCCAGAACGAACAGGAAGATGAGCGTCAGCATCGGCGCCGTGACGTTGGCGGTCATCTCCGGAAAGAGGTGCGCCAGCGTGGTCTCCATGCTGTCCACCTGATCGACGATGGTCTGCTTCAGCTTTCCGCTCGAGGTGTCCAGCACCGTGCCCAGAGGCAGACGCGGCAGCTTGGCCAGCAGCTTCTGGCGAATGGTTTTCAGAATGCTGAACGTCGCCTTGTGGGAGACGGACAGCGCGCCGTTATAGAGCAGCGTGCGCAGCAGATAACCGGCCAGGGCCGTGGCCAGCCACGGGAGATAGGCGCGCAGCACGCTCTCCCCCGCCAGCAGCATGGCGATGATCTTCGCCGCGGCGAAGTACGGCGCCAAGCCGCACACCACGCCGACAACGGCCATGACCACGGCGGCGATGAGGCTGCCGTGCTGTTCCCTGCCCAGCTCCCAGATCCGCTGGACGGGGCTTTGTTCTTTCATGGAAAATTCCTCCTTCTGGTTAGAGTGAACTAACTAATATGCATAGGGAAAGCTGCCGGAAACGGCAGCCTGTCCTTTTATGCCTGCTGTGTGCCGAACACGGCAAAAAAGCCCGTGCGGTGATACCGGCTTAAAAGCTCGATGTATTCCGCGGCCTCCTCCCGGCTCATGCCGTGCCGGATGACCTCAAAAATGCTTTCAAACCGGGAGGTCGTGACGATGTGCAGCAGCTTTTCCGTCAGAGCGTCGCCCAGACGGGCGGGGCACCCCACCGCCGCCATATATTTGTAGGTGTATTCCACCTCGATGCGCACCAGCTCGTCCACGAAGTTATGGAACCGCGTGCCGTAGGACGCATCCAGCAGGAGCCGGAATTCGTCCAGGTGGTCATACATATAGCCGACCAGCTCCATGGTGCCGCCGTCGGCATACTCCGCCATATGGGCGGCCTGTTCCGCGCGGCCCATGCGGCAGAACTCTTCCTGGATCTTGAGAAAACGCTCCGTCATTGCGTTCAGCACCGGCTCCACGATGGCAGAGAACAGGCCTTCTTTGTCGCCGAAGCGGACATAGATGGAGTTCGTGCTGGTCCCGGCCGCCGCCGCGATGCTCCGCAGCGAGGCGTCCGTATAGCCCTTGTCCAGAAACTCCGCTTTTGCGCAGGTCAGAATACGCTCCGACACGCCTTCGATCTGTTTGGCCAAGGTCTCATCTCCATTCATAACACCGTTTCATAACTGCGTTATGAATTATATAAGACTTTTCGGATTTGTCAAGCCCCTTTTGCGCCGCCGTCCGGCCGACGGATAATTTTGTCCGGACGGAGCATTCCGGTCCAAACGGTGCAGACGCTTTTCCAATGTTGTGATATACTGGCCGCCGGATGTACAAAAAACGATATCGACCGAAAAAAGGAGATGACGCAGCATGAGCGAGCCCGATATGACGATCGCGGCCGACGAGCTTTCGGCGCAGGGAGCCCGGCTTCTCGCGCAGAACGACGGCTGCGCGGTGTGGCAGTTCCGGAACGGGAGCGGCGACGGGACCATGACCGTTTACGACGTGTTTCCCGGCGTCATGCTCAGCTTCAACGACTTCCACATGGCGCACTATGAGAGCAGCTTTGTGACCGGCCGCAGGCTTTTTGCCGTTGACCACTGCCGCGAAGGGCGCATGGAATATGCCGCAGGCAGAAACACAGTTGCATACACGGGAGCCGGAGACATGAAGCTGGATCTTCGAAAGCAGCATACCGGCGTTTTTCACTTTCCGTCCTGTCATTATCACGGGCTGACCGTCGCCTTCGACCTGGACACCGTCCGGGAAACGCTGCCCAACGAGATACGGAATTTTCCGTCCACGCCGGAGCGCATTATCGCCCGCTGGCAGCTGGGCGGCTATCCGAGGGTGGTTCACGGCGTGGACGCCATGGAGCACATTTTCGGCGAAATGTACCGGGTGCCGGAAACTATCCGTATTCCCTATTTTAAGGTCAAGATACTGGAAATGCTTCTGTATCTGGACACGATCAGCATTCCGGAAGAGGACGGAGAACGTCCCTATTTCTACCGCACTCAGGTTGAGAAGGTAAAGGCCGTCCGCGATTTTCTGGCGGAGCACATCTCCGAGAATTTCACACAGGAGGAGCTCTCGCGCCGCTTTGATCTGCCGCTGACGGCAATGAAGACCTGTTTTCGCTCCGCCTACGGCTGTTCCATCGGCACATGGCTGACCGATTACCGCATGAACCGCGCGGCGGAAATGCTGATAAGCGACGCAAAGGCAAGCATTGCCGAGATCGGCGGCATGGTGGGCTATGACAGCGCCAGCAAATTTGCCGCGGCATTCAAAAAAACCATGAAACTTACTCCGTCGGAATACCGGAGAGAAAGGGGTATCCGTCATGAAGTCTGAAAAAAAGAGCTGGATGCGCTCCCTGTTCGCCTATGCCGAAGGGGAGAACAGGCGTCTTGCGCTGTCCGTTGCGCTGTCCGTGATGAGCGTGGTGCTCGGCCTGGCTCCGTTTTACTGCATGTACCGGCTGATATGCCTGTTCGCAGCGGGCACGGCGGACGTCGCCGGGGTCGTGAGCTGGTGCCTGCTCGCGCTCGCGGCTCACGCTGTGAAGATACTGCTGTTCAGCCTGTCCACCGGCGTTTCCCACGCCATGGCTTACAGCGTTCTGGAAAGTCTGCGTCTGCGTCTGGCCGATCGCTTTCTGCACGCGCCGCTCGGCGATGTGGAAAACCGCTCCATCGGCGAGATCAAAACCATGATGGTGGACAAGATCGAGAACATGGAGCCGCCGCTGGCGCATATGATCCCCGAGGGCGCGGGGCACATCGTGCTTCCCGCCATCAGCATCATCGCCCTGCTCTGCCTCGACTGGCGTCTGGCGCTGGCTTCGCTGGTGACCTTTCCGCTGTCGCTCGTCTGCATGGGCCTGACATTCAAGATCAGCGGCAGCAGCTTCGCGCAATACGACCGGTCCAGCAGCGAGATGAACAGCACGATAGTGGAGTATATCGAGGGCATCGAAGTCATCAAGGCCTTTGGCCGCGCGGGCGTAAGCTACGAAAAATACGCCCGGGCGATAACAAATTTCCGCACCTTCGTCGTGAAGTGGCTGACAAGCACCTTTGTGACCATGAAGCTGAGCTTTGCGCTCTTTCCCTCCACGCTCATCGGCACGCTGCCGGCGGCGCTCGCGCTGGCAAACAGCGGGGCGATAACCGGGCCGCAGGCGGCGCTCGCGGTGATGCTGTCCATCTCCATGGTGGGCTCGCTTGCCAAGCTGGAGGTTTTTTCCGAGAACATGCGGCAGGTCAAGTTCACGGTGGAAAGCCTTGAGGAGTTTCTGGAAATACCGGCCCTTCCGGAGCCCGCGCAGCGCGCGGAGATACGGCACACCGGTGTGGAAATGAAAAATGTGCATTTTTCCTATACCGGCAATGCAAAGGACGAGGTCCTGCACGGCATCGGCCTGACGCTGCCCGAGGGCAGCTTTACCGCGCTGGTCGGCCCCTCCGGCGGCGGCAAGTCAACCGTCGCCAAGCTTATCGCCCGGTTCTGGGACGTGACGGACGGCTCTGTCACCATTGGCGGCGTGAACGTGAAGGATATGCCGCTTTCCCAGCTGTCGGAATACGTCAGCTTTGTGACGCAGGACAACTTTCTGTTCCGCTGCTCACTGATGGAAAACATCCGCCTGGGAAACCCCGCCGCCACGGACGAGGAGGTCAGAGCCGCGGCCAGAGCCGCGCAGTGCGAGGAGTTTATCGAAAAGCTGCCGCAGGGCTATGACACCCCGGCGGGCGAAGCGGGCAAGCGGCTCTCCGGCGGCGAAAAGCAGCGCATCGCCATCGCCCGCATGATACTCAAAAACGCGCCCATCGTCATTCTGGACGAGGCGACCGCGTTCACCGATCCCGAAAACGAGGACAAGATACAGTGCTCCATCGCGGCGCTGACAAAGGGCAGGACCCTGCTCGTCATCGCGCACCGCCTGTCCACCATCAGGAACGCGGACAACATCGTTGTTCTGAAAAACGGAGAGATCACGGCACAGGGCCGGCAGGAAGAGCTGCTGGAGTCCTGTCCGCTCTACCGCGATATGTGGCAGGCGCATATCGGCGCGAAAAGCTGGGCGGTATCTACCGCCGCAAAGGAGGCGTGAGACCATGTTCAAAACGGTAAAGCGCATCATCGACTGGTGCGGCGAATTCAAAAGCAAGCTGTACCTCGGCTTTGTCATGACGTTCTTTTCGCATATTTTTGCGGCAATGCCGCTGGCACTGGCCGCCTGGACCGTCGGACAGCTGATCGAGAGCCGGCAAAGCGGCGCGGCCTTCGATGCGTCATGGATATGGAAAACGATCGTCATTCAGGTCGTTCTGGTGCTTCTGCGCTTCCTCTTTGATTATTTCCGCGCCTGTTTGCAGGAGCCCATCAGCTACCGGCTCACGGCGCGCGACCGGCTCGCCGTCGGCGACGCGCTCAAGCGCGTTTCGCTGGGCTATTTCCAGCAGATCAGCACCGGCAGCATCCTGAACTCCATCACCACCGGCCTTTCCACGCTGGAGACCATGGGCATCCGCATGATCGATAATTTCGTCGGCGGCTATCTGAACTTTCTCGTCATCTTCATCGCGCTGGCCGTGTGCAGTCCGGTCACGGCGCTCATCGCACTGGCCGCCGCGGCGCTCTCGTTCTGCTGTCTGCTCGTCATCTCCCATTACAGCCGCGTCAACGCGCCCGTGGAGGCGCAGGCCAACCGGGATATGACCGGCGCCATCCTCGAATATGCCCGCGGGCTCGCGGTGGTCAAGTCCTTCGGCAAAAGCGGTGCGGCCATGGACTCCGTCACGCGCGCCGTCCGCGACAGCAGAAATATCCACCTGAAGATCGAATGGGGCTATGTTCCCGGCAACGCGCTGCACCTGCTGGCGCTGAAATGCGGCAGCGCGGGCCTTGCGCTGGCGGCGGCGCTCCAGTGCCTGCACGGGGAGATGAGCTTTTCCTTCATGCTGATGTTCGTGTTCTATTCGTTCAGCATTTTCGCAAGTCTGGAGCCCATCAGCGACAGCGCGCACACCCTTGGCGTCATCGATGACGCAATGGACCAGCTGGACATGCTGCGGAGCGAAAACTTCATCGACGCCGGCGGCAGGGACATCCCGCTGGAGCATTTCGACATCGAGTTTTCCCACGTTGCTTTCGGCTATGACTCCCGCACGGTGCTGAAGGACGTGAGCTTCACCATCCCGGAAAAGACCTCCACCGCCATCGTCGGTCCCTCCGGCAGCGGAAAGACCACGATATGCAGCCTGCTGGCGCGCTTTTACGATCCCGAAAGCGGCAGCATCTCCGTCGGCGGCCACGATCTGCGCGAGTTCACCTGTGACAGCCTGCTGTCCAACATATCCATGGTGTTCCAGAACGTATATCTGTTCAACGACACGATCCGGGCGAATCTTCTGTTCGGCAGACCGGATGCCTCGGAGGAGGAGATGATCGCCGCGGCGAAAAAAGCCCGCTGCCACGACTTCATCATGGCGCTGCCGGACGGCTATGACACCGTGGTCGGCGAAGGCGGCGGCACGCTCTCCGGCGGCGAGAAGCAGCGCATCTCCATTGCCCGCGCCATTCTCAAAAACGCGCCCATCATCATTCTGGACGAGGCCACGGCCAGCATCGACCCGGAAAACGAGCACCTGATCCAGCAGGCCATCTCCGAGCTGACGCGCGGCAAGACCATCATCACCATCGCCCACCGTCTGGCCACCATCCGCAGCGCCGACCAGATCCTCGTCGTACAGGACGGCCGCATCGCCGAGCGCGGCACCCACGACGAGCTCGTGCGGCAGGACGGCCTGTATAAGCGCTATACCGCCATCCGCGAGGCGGCGGAGGGCTGGAAACTGTAAAACATATCTCCTCACGCAAAAAAGCCCGTATCAGTCCGACACACTGATACGGGCTTTTTATATTTGCGCAGACCGATGAACGAATGCTTTACCGGGTCAGTCTGTGTCTTCTGCGATACTCCAGGGGCGAGACCCCGAACGCCTTGCGGAACGCGGCGGAAAACTTGCTCTGGTTCTCATACCCCACCTGCACGGCGATCTCCAACACCGGAAGCTCCGCGGCGGCAAGCAGTTCCGCAGCGCGCGTCAGGCGCAGCTGACGGGTATATTGCGGGATGCTCTGGCCGTATACGCCGCGAAAATAGTTCTTGATGCTGCTTTCGCTGACGCCGAAGCTCCCGGCAAATTCCTGCGCCGTGTGCCACTGCGAGAGATCGCCGGCGATGACCGTCCCGATATGCCGCACCATCTCCACCTGCGACCGGGTATAGTATACCAGCCGGTCCGTTTCGGACACGGCGTGATGATACTGAAGCCGCGCCAGCAGGTCGATAACACCGGTCTCCATCCCGACAAGCCCCTCTTCGGGCTTCGCGGCGGCTCCGCCCCGAAGCCTGTCCAGCAGTTCGCCGGGCAGCTGTGCTTTCGCAATGAAGGTCTTTCCCTCCCGGCAATACCGGTCCCGCAGCGCGCGGATATCCACGCCGAAATATTCGCGCAGCGGCGAGCCGTCCCGAGCGGCC
>CAKSXP010000023.1 GCA_934515035.1 uncultured Oscillospiraceae bacterium | reverse complement strand
ATCAACGCCTATCCGCCTTGATCAAATATCTAGAGGAAGATGGTAAAGTAAAACGAACAGAAGTAAAGTGCAAACCTTATTTTGAGCTGGCATAAATCGAGAACAGGGAGCCAAACCGGCTCCCTGTTCCTGCGCTCCCCTCTCCGGGGCATCACCTTCCAATAACACCCGGCAGACAGCCGTTGCACGCGCATGATTTCCGTGCTATAATCAGACTGTATGATCAAAAAATCGAAAGGGGCGTTCTTAAAGTGGCAAGATCCACCGTTTATTTCACCGAGGAGATAACTCCCGAATCGCTTCAGAAAATATATCACGCGCTTGGCGCCGAACTCAGAGGCAAGGTCGCCGTCAAGATCTCAACGGGCGAACCCGGCGGACACAACTATCTCAAGCCGGAGCTCATCGGCGCACTCGTTCAGGAGCTGAACGGCACGATCGTCGAATGCAACACCGCATACGAGGGCCGCAGATACAAAACCGAGGACCATTGGAAAGCCATTGAGGAGCACGGCTTCACGGCCATCGCCCCCTGCGACATCATGGACGCCGAGGGAGAAATG
Organism: uncultured Oscillospiraceae bacterium; assembly: GCA_934515035.1. GTDB lineage: Bacteria > Bacillota > Clostridia > Oscillospirales > Oscillospiraceae > CAKSXP01. The sequence continues at coordinate 13,318 of CAKSXP010000023.1, read as the reverse complement.
TCCCTGCCCGTCACGCTCGGCACACACCTTACCGAGAATTTCGTCGGCGCGAACCTGAAAAACTACGACTCCATGCTCATGCTTTCCCATTTCAAGGGACATGCCATGGGCGGCTTCGGCGGCGCGCTGAAGAACATGTCCATCGGCGTTGCGTCCTCCCACGGAAAGGCGCATATCCACGGCGTGGGCGTGCCCGAAAACCTCTGGACCGCCGACCACGACAGCTTTATTGAATGCATGGCAGAGGCGGATAAGGCCGTTATGGACTACATGGGCCGCCGCAACATCGTTTACATCAACATCGCCAACAGGCTCTCTGTTGACTGCGACTGCGACTCCGATCCCGATGAGCCCGAGATGGCGGATATAGGCATCTTTGCCTCCGTCGATCCCGTCGCCGTCGATCAGGCCAGCGTGGACGCGGTATACAACAGTCCCGACGAGGGCAAGGCCGCGCTCATCGAGCGCATGGAGTCCCGCAACGGCATCCACATCGTGGAGCATGCGTCCAGACTCGGCCTCGGCAGCAGGGAATACGAGCTTGTGAAGATCTGATCTTTTCCGTTTGAAAGGGACTGCCCGGACACCGGGCAGTCCTTATTTTTTTGCGGAGTCTCTTGCTTATACCGTGCCTGTAATAACAAGCGTTGAGGTGCCCGGAGCGGTTATCCATGCTCCTGTTTCCGTGTCTCTGGTAAAGGTCGCCGCCGGAACGGTTATGGCGCCGCTCACAGTCGTGAAAACGCCGGTCGTCTCGTTATAGGTATACTCCGTGCCCTCGGTCCAGACGGTACCGTTGTAGGTCACTGTAATGTCTCTGAGAACGGGGTCGAACGTGTCGGTCACAACGATGTCGTCCGAAGCGGCTGCCGCGGCGCTGCCCGCGTTGCTGATCGTGAACGTGTAGGTCAGCCTTCCGTTTTCATTCACGGTCGTCGGGGAAAGCGCCTTTGCGATGGAGAGCCGCGGGGCAGCGGACGCCGTCACGGTCTCGGTGGCGGTGATCGCCGCGGCGTTCTCCCCGCTCACGGTGACGGTATTCCTGATGGTCCCGTTTTCCGCCGGGTCCGCAAAGCCGTTTGTCCGGACGGTATAAAGCAGCGTCGCCGCGCCGTTTCCGGGCACGGACAGCCCCGTGACCTCGAGCGGCGAAGTGGCGGTCAGCGTCGGCGCCGCCTGCAATACGCCGTTGATGAAATACTTCACGGTGCCCGTAACATATTCCAGCGGTATCAGCGTTGCGTTGTTGTAGGCATAGCCTCCAAGATCGTCGGTAAGCGTCAGCCCGGTAAAGGCCGTGCTTCCGCTGTTGACGATATTCACCGCATAGGTTATCTCGTCGCCCTGAGTGTACACGCTTTTAACGGCTGTCTTTGTGACGGACAGGACCTCGACGATCTCGCCCGTGGTAACGTTTGAATTGACCGTACCGCCGCTGTAAGACAGCGTGGCCTGGTTAAAAAAAGTCGCCATGCTTTTCCTCCTAACTTATTTGGGGAATCGATCCCTCGCCACATTATATGCGGGAAGCGCAATAGTGCCATGGTCCCGGCGCATATGGAAGGCCCATACCGCGCCGCCTTTTCGTGCAGGCGGACTTAAACGGCGCAAAAATACGGCGTGACCCGTTTTTCAGGGTCACGCCGTATACTTTTGTGTTATGTTTTTTCTCCCGCTCAGCGCCCGTTTTCGGCCTGAAGATTTCTTATCAGAATCCAGGAGAGCATCAGCGCCTCGAGTCCCGGCGTCATGAGCAGTATGCTCAGCGAGAGGTCCCGGTCGTCCGGCATGGCAGTGAGCGCAAGGACAAAGGACAGTCCGCTGAAAAACACCGTCTGTACGGTCTTCGGCTTGCCAAAGGCAAACCCGGCAAGGAAATACCAGGCCAGCGTTCCGGACGCGATCGCCAGTATCTCGGGCGCATAGCTCCAGATCACGGGATTGGAATCGTGGGCCTTATAGGATGCCACCATCCAGAGGCAGTAGAACAGGATGACAACGGTGAAGCAGAAGCAGGCAGTGCTGTCGGCCCGGCCTCTTGACATGCGGTCCGCCGCACCGAACATCGAAGCCGCCGCGGCGACTCCCATTATCGCAAGCAGGCGGAAAAGCATCGCCGCGCGCATATCTCCGGCCCGGACAAACAGCATCACCGCGCCCGCAAACATGACAAAGGCCAGAACGGCCGAGAACACCGTACACAGCGGGGACCTCGCGCGCAGCGCGGCCTCCGGCTCCTCCGACGGCCTGCACCGCATGGCCATGAGCAGCATACCCGCAGCGGAGATGAGCAGAAGTATGATGAAAAGCGGCGTCAGCGCGCCGCCGCTGATGAACAGCCCCGTGTCCTCCTCAAAACAGTTGATGAGCTGGAGCCAGCGCAGAAACATCGAAAACGCCCCGGTAATAAAGGCGTAGCAGACAAATATCCAAAATCTTTTTTGCATTATATCCGACCTGTCCAAATAGAATTCATTGATGAAATATTCTATACCCATCTGAAAACGCAGTCAAGCAAAAAACGGACAAACCGGCGGACAGGGAGGCAACAGAATGAAGGCAAAGCTTTACGGCGCGGCGCTGCTGGCGGTGCTGTGCACATGTCTGGGTATCATAATCTATATGCGTATGTCATACGCTCCCGCGGAGGAAAACGCCGGAACGGAACAGGGCGAAGCGTCCCCTGCGCCGGACGGAGCCGCTGCGGACACGGGCCCGTATGCCGCATCCGCGGGTCAGCGGGACAGCGGCGTCTCCTTCACGGCGCTGGAGGACGACGGCAGCGTTTCCGTCCGCACGATGGACGAGTATCTGATCGGCGTCGTCGCGGGAGAAATGCCGGCGTCCTTCGATATCGAGGCGCTCAAGGCGCAGGCTGTGGCCGCGCGGACATACATACTTTACAAGATGGCGCACGAGACTCCCGCGCACCCCGGCGCCGCCGTCTGCGGCGACGCGGCCTGCTGCAAAGCGCAGCTGACGGACGCGCAGATGCTGGCAAACTGGGGCAGCTCTTACGAAGAATACCGCGGCCGGATCAGCCAGGCCGTGTCCGCGACGGACGGACAGTACCTTGTGTATGACGGTGAGCCCATCCAGGCGGTGTTCCATTCCTCCTCCGACGGCATGACGGAAGCGAGCGCCGAGATATGGTCGTCGGAGCCGTATCTGGTCTGCGTCTCCAGTCCCGAGAGCGAGCAGGACGTCCCGAACTTTGTCAGCACTGTCACTTCGCCGGTCGAGGGCTTTTCCGAGGCGGTCCTCGCCCGGTATCCGCAGGCGGACCTGTCGGGCGCGCCGGAGGACTGGGCGGGACAGGCCGAGCTTTCGGAGAGCGGGCGTGTCTCCTCCATGACGGTCGGCGGAGTCGATATCAGCGGGAACGAGCTTCGCGCCATGTTCGGCCTGCGCTCTACCGCGTTCACGCTCAAATACTCGGACGGTCAGTTTGTTTTCACGGTGCGCGGCTTCGGCCACGGCGTGGGCATGAGCCAGTACGGCGCGAACGTTCTCGCCGCCCGCGGACTGGATTACCGTGAAATACTGGAGCATTATTATCCGGGAGCGGAGCTGGTCTCCGGGAGCTGATTTTTCCTTATACTTCAACGCTTTATCGCTTTGGGGCTTTCGGTGGCTGTTATTGACATTTGCACATAATTGCTACATAATATCAGCATCAATATGAGAAGGAGAAAGAAGCATGGATAACAACTTTGAAGCACGTCTTGCAGCGCTTGAAAAAGAGCTTGCCGACGCAAAGCTCCAGATAGCCCGCCACCAGTCCGCACAGGAGATCATGAACCTGATGGCAAAATATGAGAACCTGCATTCCGCACACCGCTGGAAGGAGCAGGAGGAGTGCTTTGCTCTCAAGACTCCCGGCGTCCGCGCCATCTTCAACGGCAACGTCTATGAGGGAGCGCAGGGCATCCGCAACCACTACACCGGACTGCTCCAGGCCAGCGAGCAGGGTCTTGCCGGACGCATCTACTGCCACGAGCTGCTGACCCCCGCCCTCGAGGTCGCCGCAGACAACGAGAGCGCCAAGGGTTATTTCTCCAGCCTCGGCTGCGAGAGCCTCAAGACAAAGGACGGCATAAAGTCCCTGTGGAGCTTCTGCAAGTTCCGCTTCGGCTTTATCAAGGAGGACGGCGAGTGGAAGATCTACCGCATGGATATGCACGGCACCTTCAACACCCCGTTCGACGGTCCCGGCTGGGGCCAGATGCCCTATCTCGTCGGCTTCGCCGGCGGCGACGACATCGACAACTGGGATCCCAAGTGGGCGCCCAACGCTTTCATCGACCGCGACGAAAACGGCAACCCGCTGTACGTCACGCTCCAGACCAATACGCCTTACTGCGACCTGCACAACTTCCAGCCCGAGTTTATAAAGCCCTATGAGAGCTGGGACGAGGGCTGGGGAGAGCTCTACACCGAGCCCTGCAAAAAGGGCGACCGCTGCGCGCGCAAGGTCGATCCGACCGCGACATACGTCCCCGAGCCCTTCCAGACCGTTGCAAAGCCCGAGGAGTATCCCGACACCAAGTTCTTCCAGTAATAGACCTGTTCATCCTTTGCAGGGCGTGACCGCCGGTCACGCCCTGCTTTCTTCCGCGTATGCAGGAAATCATTTGCCGTTCTTTCCGCATAACCACTTGCGTTTTTCCGAATATACTGTATAATTAGAAGGTCTGATAAAAAACACCGTTTTAGGAGGAACATCCAAATGCTTACCTATGAGATGGATATCGCCGGTCTAAAGCGCACGCTCCCGCTGTGCAAGGTCTCCGACGATACATACATCGGAGCCTTCGTCATCTTCGGCGACGTTGAGCTCACCGTCCACTGCGCGACCGAACTGCTCAAGCGCGCCCCCGACTACGACTATCTCATCGCACCCGAGGCCAAGGCGATCCCTCTGCTCTACGAAATGGCCCGCCAGAGCGGCGCAGAGAAATACTTCCTCGCCAGAAAGGGCGCCAAAGCCTACATGACCGGAGTTTTCGAGGTCGACGTCCGCTCCATCACCACGATGAGCATGCAGAAGCTCGTCATCGACACCGCAGACGCCGAGATGATGAAGGGCAAGCGCGTTCTCATCATCGACGACGTTATCTCCACCGGCGAATCTCTCCACGCGATGGAGACCCTCGTTACCAAAGCGGGCGGCATCATCGCCGGCAGAATGGCTATCCTCGCCGAGGGCGACGCCATAAAGCGCAGCGACATCATCTGCCTGGCCCCCCTGCCCCTCTTCAATTCCGACGGAACTCCGAAGGCATAAACAAGCAAAGCATATGGTTCAAAAGCCCGGCCGGAAAGATCGCGGGGCTCAATAACGCAGCGAGCAGCCGCAGCGGGAAAAAACCGCTGCGGCTGCCTGCGTATCTCCGCCGTTTCCGCTCCGGTGAGCCGAAACGGACACACAAACCGAAAGTTACGGAGGATATCAAATGATAATAAGAAAAGCGTCCGCAAACGATATTGACGCGGTCGAGAGCCTGTATGACGCGATCCACACCGCGGAGGAAAGCGGAAAACAGACGATCGGATGGGTCCGCGCGGTATATCCTGTGCGCGCCACGGCGGAAGCGGCGCTCGAAAGAGGCGACCTTTTCGTTCTGGAGGACGCCGGAAGGATCTGCGGCGCGGGGATCATAAACAGCACGCAGGTCGAATGCTACAAACTGGGAAAATGGAAATATGACGCGCCCGGCAACAGGGTATGCGTCCTGCATACGCTCGTGATCTCCCCGGACAGCTCGGGCCGGGGATACGGAAAGGCGTTTCTCGCATATTATGAAAAATACGCCATGGAAAACGGCTTTTCCGAACTCAGGATAGATACAAACGCGAAAAACACCGTCGCGCGTTCGATGTATAAAAAGCTCGGATATACGGAAGCGGGCATCGTCCCGACCGACTTCAACGGAATCGCCGAGATAGAGCTTGTCCTGCTTGAGAAGCATATCGGAACGGTGGAGCTCAGAAGGGCGTCTGTAAGCGACTGCGCATTCATCGCGTCGTTGTTCGATAACGATGAATACCAGCTGTATTTCGCCGAGAACGGGACCACACCGGACGAATGGAGAGAGCGTTTCGATTATTTCGAAAAAGGCGGAAACTTCATAATATACGACGGCGCAGTCCCCGCCGGGTGGCTGACTTACAGTGTCGAGGGAGATACCTGCGATATCGGTATAATCGTGATCCGGCACGAGCTGGTCGGTTCCGGCATCGGATACCGGGCCTTCGACAAAGCCTGTTCCTCCCTGCCCGCCGGCGTAAAATTCATCAAACTGGACGTACAGCAGAGAAACGAACACGCCGTTGCCTTCTACAAAAGATACGGATTCAAAATCACCGGCGAGGAAAAACAGCCTGTCGGCGACGGTGAACAGTGGTATTTCAATATGACTCTCCGCCGCTGACGCCTCCCGCCAGCGCGCCGTTTCGCTCTCAAAGCTCCGGTATGCGCTTTAATTCCTGCCGGATATCCCGGAAACGCTCCGGCACGTCGGAAAGCTCCATGTCCCGCGGAGCGTCGATCGTACCGGCTTCCTTCGCCGTCTCATAGTACCAGCATTTGTAATCCACCATATGCATGGTGTGCCGAAGCTCTTCCATCTGCTGCCTGAGCACCTCCTGCTGACGGCGGAACATGTCAAGGCGCAGCTCTATGGTATCGTCTCCCTGCTGGGCCATTTGAATATAAAGCCGGATGTCCTTTATGGACATTCCGGCTTTTTTCATGCAGCCGATGATCTGAAGCCACTCGAAGTCCGACTCCCGAAACATCCGGATGCCGCCGGAGGAACGCTCCACAAAGGGCAGAAGCCCCTCTTTGTCGTAATAGCGCAGGGTGGACGCCGTAACGCCCAGCAGCTTTGCCGTCTCTCCCACTGTGTAAACCATAAAAAACTTCCTCCGTTTTTTAAAAAGCCCTTGACTTAAAGTGCGCTTTAAGTTGTAGAATATACATGAAATCCAAGGGAATCATACAGTCAATCGGCTGCGCTGTCAATATCATAAGGAGGTTTTGTAATGGAATCATTTCATTTTGAAAACCGTACCGCAGTCTGGTTCGGTAAGGGCTGCGTATCGCAAAATCTGCCGTCGCTTTTGGAGAAGTACGGCAAAACCGTCATGCTGGCCTACGGCGGCGGTTCCGTCAAGCGCAACGGCGTGTATGATGAGATCGTGGGTATCCTGAACGCTGCGGGCAAGCGCGTCGTGGAATTCTCCGGCATTATGCCGAACCCGACCTATGCCAAGGTGCAGGAGGGCGCAAAGCTGGCCCGGGAGAGTCGCGTAGATCTGATCCTGGCCGTGGGCGGCGGCAGTGTGTCCGACTGCTGCAAGGTCGTTTCCGCACAGGCAAAGCTGGACGAAGACCTCTGGGAAATGGAGAACTCCAGGCATGTCTTTCCGGCAGAGTTTATCCCCCTCGGCACCATCGTCACCGTCTTCGGCACCGGCAGTGAGATGAACAACGGCGCGGTCATCACACATGAGGAAAAGAAGATCAAGGGCGGACTCGGCGGCGCACAGGCAGATTTTGCGTTCCTTGATCCCGCATACTCTCTGTCCGTTCCCATAAAGCAGGTCATCTCCGGCGCATTTGACACGCTGAGTCACGCCATGGAGACCTACTTCGGCAGGCCGGAGGAAAACAATCTGTCCGATGACATCAATGAGGCCGTCATGCGCAGCGTCATCCGCAATACCCGTGTCCTGTTGACCGATTCGGGAAACTATGAAGCAAGGTCGGAACTGGCATGGGCCTCGGCCATGGCGGAGAACGGCATCCTAAAAATCGGCAAGCTTACGGATTTTCAGGCTCATCAGATCGAACACCAGTTGGGGGCTTACACGAACTGCAACCACGGCGCGGGTCTGGCCGTCATCCATCCCGTTCTGTATCGCCGCATCTGCAAATCGGGCGATGCGCGGTTTGCGCGCTGGGCACGGAATGTATGGGGTATCGCATCCCGTGACAATGAAGAAGAAACCGCTCTCGCCGGTGTGGAGGCTCTTGCGGCATTTATCCGGGAAATCGGTCTGCCGACAAGCTTTACCGAGTTGGGCATCCCCGCCGATACCGATCTCCGCGCCGTAGCGGATTCCACAAACCTTACAGCCGGCTGCTGCAAGAAGCTGACCCACGATGATATCTTTGATATTCTCGTCGAGTGCAGATGATATTAAATTTCTTTCCGGGAGGCTACCGATATGAAGTACGAAAACAAAGAACAGTTCGAAAAAAGCAACATGTTCGGCACGGGAGAGGCAAACACCGCGTTCGCCCGGTATTTTACCGGTGATTCATTTCTGAACCCGCTTACCGGCCCGAAGAGCGGCCTCTTCGCCGCCAACGTGACCTTCGAGCCCGGCTGCCGCAACAACTGGCATATCCACCACGCCTCGAAGGGCGGCGGTCAGCTGCTGCTGTGCACCGCCGGCGAAGGCTGGTATCAGGAAGAAGGCAAGGCTCCCGTCAGCCTGCACGAGGGCAGCGTCGTGATGATACCCGCAGGTGTCAAACACTGGCACGGAGCAAAAAAGGACAGCTGGTTCAGCCATATCGCCGTGGAGATTCCCGGCGTGGACTGTGCGAACGAATGGTGCGAACCGGTGACGGACGAAGAATACTCAAAGCTGTAAAGGAGATTATCAGAATGGCAGTAAAACAGACGGCCGGCAGAGATGCCCTGGGCGAATTTGCCCCCAAATTTGCGGAGCTGAACGATGACGTGCTCTTCGGCGAGGTCTGGAGCCGCGAGGACAAGCTCTCCCTCCGCGACCGCTCTCTCGTGACCGTAGTCGCGCTGATGGCACAGGGTCTGACCGACGGGAGCATCCGCTATCATCTGATGTCGGCCAAGAAAAACGGCATCTCAAAGGAAGAGATCGCGGAGATCGTGACCCACGCGGCGTTCTATTGCGGCTGGCCGAAGGCATGGGCAGTGTTCAACATGGCAAAGGAGATCTGGACCGGGGAGGACGAAGCATGAAAACGCTGATCCTGTACTATTCCTATCTCGGCAACACAAAGCGCATCGCCGAAATGATCCGGAAAGAGCTCGGCGGGGATATCGCCCGCATCGACACCGTCGTTCCATATGACGGCGATTATGACAAGGTCGTCGACCAGGGCCAGCGGGAGACCGAGGCAGGCTATTGCCCCGAACTCAAGCCGCTGAACGTGGACCTGAAGGATTACGACACCGTCATCCTCGGTTCTCCCGTCTGGTGGTATACCTTTGCCCCCGCCATGCACAGCTTTCTGACGCAGGCGGACCTGAGCGGCAAGACCGTTTATCCCTTTGCAACCAACGGCGGCTGGCTGGGCCACACGCTGAAGGATTTCGAGAAGTCCTGCGCGGGCGCGGAGGTAAAGCCCGGACTCAGCGTCAGGTTTGACGATACCACGCTCCGCACGCCGGAGGCGGAGATCAGCCGGTGGATAAAAAGCATCCGCTGATACAGATACCATCGGTTGTCAAGGGCATTGACGCCGTATGGGCGCATTTCTGCCCGTCAAAACCGTGTCTGCACTTGTCAACCGATGGTATAAATAAAAAGGGAGGTACCTGTCCGGTACCTCCCTTTTTGCAGTCTGTCATCTGCGCCCGCGGACGCTATTTCCCGATCACCGCTTCCGCGCAGCGCAGACCGTCCACCGCGGCGGAGACGATGCCTCCGGCATATCCCGCGCCCTCGCCGCAGGGATACAGCCCGGCCACGCCGGCGGAGACTCTGTCTGCGCCGCGCAGTATGCGCACGGGCGACGACGAGCGCGTCTCCGGTCCCGTAAGAACGGCCTCCGGCGCGTCAAAGCCGCGCAGCTTTTTGCCCAGCTCCGGTATCGCCCGTTCGAGCGTCGCGCTGATCTTTTCCGGGAACAGCCCGTGCAGGTCGCAGAAGCGGACCCCCGGCCTGTATGTCGGCGAAACGCCGTCCTTCCCGCCCGTTCCGAGAAAATCGCCGACGGTCTGCGCGGGCGCGCGGTAATCGCCGCCGCCGAGGACAAAGGCGCGCTCCTCGATCTCCCGCTGCCAGCTCATGCCGCCCAGAACGCCGGGAAAGGGAAAATCCTCGGGCCGCAGCGTCACAAGAAGCGCGGAGTTCGCGTTTTCTCCACCGCGGCCGGAATAGCTCATGCCGTTTGTCGCAACGCGCCCCGGCTCGGACGCCGCCGCGACAACATAGCCGCCGGGACACATGCAGAAGGTATATGCGCTCCCGCCGTCCTCAAGCTTGCAGTTCAGGCGGTATTCCGCCGCGGGCAGCTTCCCGCGCGGTCTGCCGTACTGCGCCCTGTCGATAAGCTCCTGCGGGTGCTCGATGCGCACGCCCATCGAAAATCCCTTCGGCTCCATCGGCACGCCTGCCGAGTGAAGCATCTCGAATGTGTCGCGCGCGCTGTGGCCGATGGCAAGCACCGCGTCCCGGCAGGCAAGCTCATAGCTCCCCTCCGGAGAGCCGACGGCAAGCGCCGAAAGCGCTCCGTTTTCGAGCACAAGGCCGTCGAGCCTGTGCGAAAATCTTACCTCTCCGCCGAGCTCCAGCACTCTCTGCCTCAATTCGCGCACGACGCGGAAAAGGACGTCCGTCCCGACGTGCGGGCGCGCGTCATAGGTGATGCTTTCCGGCGCTCCGAACCCGTGCAGGCGCGAAAGGACCCAGCCGATGCGCGCGTCATGCGTGCCGGTGTTGAGCTTGCCGTCGGAAAACGTGCCCGCGCCGCCCTCGCCGAACTGTACGTTGCTCTCAGGGTCGAGCGGGCCGCCGCGCCAGAAGCCTTCGACCTTTTCCCGCCGCCTTTCGACGCATTCGCCGCGCTCGAGCACGATCGGGCGAAGCCCCGCCTCCGCAAGCGCCAGCGACGCAAACATCCCCGCCGGGCCGAACCCGACGACGACCGGTCTGCCGCTCTGCGGAGCGCACACGGGCGGCGAATACGGCTTTTCCTCGAACCTCTCGCATTTATCGCAGCGCAGGAGCGCCTTTTCCTCGCCGCCGGAAAGGCAGACCAGCAGCGTGTAGTTGTAATGTATGTCGTTTTTGCGCCTTGCGTCCAGCGCGCGGCGCTGTATGCGCAGAGATGCGATATTTCCGGGCTTTACCCCCAGCATCTGCGCGCACTTTTTCAAAAGCTCGTCCCGTCCTGTGGCGGGCGGGAGCTTCACATCCCTCAGCCGCAGCATCAGACCCGGCCTCCCGCCAGACGGCCCGACGCCCACGCCCACTGGAGGTTGAAGCCGCCGCAGTCTCCGTCCACGTCCAGCACCTCGCCGCAGGCATACAGCCCCGGCACGAGCCGGCTCTCGAGCGTCTCCGGGTCAAATTCCGCCGTTGAAACGCCGCCCGCCGTGACCTGCGCGGACTCGAAGCCCGCAACCCCGGTTATGCCGAGGCGGAAATTCTTTGCGCTTTCCGCCGCCCTGTCGATCTCCGCGTCCGTCAGTCTCTGCATGGGAGAGCCCCCGCTCAGCCCCGCGTATTTGACGAGCATTCTGCCAAGACGGTTGTGCACGGAGCCCGTGAAAAGCTCCTCTGCGTTCCTTCGGGCAAAGCGCCCCCGCGCGGCGGAAAGATAGCCGAACACTTCCTCCCGCGTGAACTCCGGCAGAAAGTCGAGCACAGCCTCCAGCCCGTCACCGTTCACCGCGGCGGCGCGCGAGACCTCGAACACAGCGGGACCGGACAGCCCCGTCTCCGTGAACAGGACCTCGCCGCGCGTCTCCGCCAGTCTGTGCCGTCCGCCCATGATGCGGACGTGCGCGTCCGCCTTGACGCCCTTGAGCGCACGCGGATATTCCGGAGCCGTCTTTATCTGGGTCAGCGCGGGATAAAGCCCCGTGCGCCTGTGACCCATGCCGCGCAGGAGGTTATATCCGTCCATAACGCCGCCGAGCTTCGACCCGGCCGCTCCGCCGCAGGCCACGATGACCCGTTCGCATTCAAATATCCCGCCGTCAGAGACGACCCGAAAGCCCCTCTCACCGCGCTCTATCGCCTGCGCGCAGACTCCGAGCCGGAGGTCGATATTGTCCCTCTCCAGCGCAAAGCGCAGCACATCCAGAACGCTGCCGGCGTGGTCGCTCATCGGATAAACGCGGCCGGAAGGCTCCGCGACAGTGCGCAGTCCCAGCCCCTCAAAGAACCGCAGCGTGCTCCCGGCGTCAAAGCGCCCGAGGGCGAAGCGCGGAAACTGCGCGTCCGCGCCGTGATAGCGCCCCTCGAGCCCCGACAAGTTCGTAAGGTTGCAGCGTCCGTTGCCCGTTGAAAGCAGCTTGCGCCCGACGCGCGACTGTCTCTCGAGCAGGGTGACGCGGTTGCCCGGTTTTTCCGCCGCGGTTATTGCGGCGGCCATTCCGGAGGCTCCTCCGCCGATTATAACGATATCTGCCATATCAAAAAACTCCCAAAGCCGCCGGCATCGTCTCCGCCGGCGGCAGACTTATCAGTTGTTTATCTTCACCTGAGGGTAGGACGGGTATACGCCGTATTCGTCGAACTTGTCGCGCACCGTCTCGTTAAGCGCGTAATATACCGTCCAGTAGTCCGCGCTTTTGACCCACGCGCGCAGGACATAATCGATGTTGCTGTCCTTATAAGCCGTCAGATGCACCTCGGCGGCGGGCTCGTCCAGCACCCCGGGCATGGCCTTTGCCGCGGCGAAAAGCGCGTTTTTGACGCTGGCGGTCGGGCAGTCATAGGCTGCGCTGAAGGTCAGATCAACGCGGCGCAGCGGCTCCTCCGAATAATTGATGATCTTTGCGGCCGTTACATCGCTGTTGGGGATAAAAACGCGCCGGTTATCGATGGTCAGGATCTGCGTGTGAAAAAGGCCGATCGCCTCGATCGTGCCGGAAACCTCGCCGATCTCGACAAAATCTCCGCCAACAAAGGGCTTGGTCGCGAGTATCGTCGCGCCGGAGAAGAGGTTGGACATGATCCCCTGTATCGACAGGGACAGCGCCAGACCCGCAACGCTCAGCAGCGCAACGAGAGAGGCCGTCGGAATGCCGAGAGTTTCCGCGATTATGACGACCGCGATCGCCCATAGCATTACGGATATGATGGAGCTGATAAAGCTTTTGAGCCCCTTTTCAAGCTTGCTTTTTTCCATGATCCGCGCAACGAGCTTCCTTATTATTCTGATGGCGATCATGCAGAGGATAAAGACGACCGCGGCCGCAAGCACCGTCGCCAGCGAGAACGAGCCAATCCTGACGCCGTCAAACACCTCGAAAATTTTCATCTTTCGTTTTCCTCCGTGTTATAAATCGTCTCATTATAGCACGGC
>CAKSXP010000022.1 GCA_934515035.1 uncultured Oscillospiraceae bacterium | reverse complement strand
CTGATGGACTGCAAGGAGTGCAAGGAGCGCTTCCGCGCCGACAAGGTCATCGAGGACTGGTGCCAGGAGAACAACTTCGACCTCGGCAAGAGCGTCGATGCGCTTTCCCAGACCCAGATGAAGGAATTTGTCGAGGAGCACAACATCTGCTGCCCGTCCTGCGGCAAGCACAACTGGACCGATATCCGCCAGTTCAACCTCATGTTCAAGACCTTCCAGGGCGTCACCGAGGACGCGAAGAACACCGTTTATCTCCGTCCGGAGACCGCCCAGGGCATATTCGTCAACTTCCAGAACGTCCAGCGCACGACCCGCAAGAAGCTGCCCTTCGGCGTCTGCCAGATCGGCAAGAGCTTCCGCAACGAGATCACGCCGGGCAACTTCACCTTCCGCACCCGCGAGTTCGAGCAGATGGAGCTCGAGTTCTTCTGCACCCCCGGCACCGAGCTTGAGTGGTTCGCATACTGGAAGCAGTTCTGCCACAAGTGGCTGCTCGACCTCGGCCTGAGGGACGAGAACCTGCGTCTGCGCGACCACGACCCGGAGGAGCTTTCCCACTACTCCAACGCGACCACCGACTTCGAGTTCGTGTTCCCCTTCGGCTGGGGCGAGCTCTGGGGCGTTGCAAGCCGCACGAACTTCGACCTGACTGCCCACCAGAACACCTCCGGCAAGGACATGACCTATTTCGACCAGGAGAAGAACGAGCGCTATATCCCCTATGTCGTCGAGCCCTCCCTCGGCGCGGACCGCGTGACGCTGGCCTTCCTCATCGACGCCTACGACGAAGAGGTCGTTGACGCGGAGAAGAACGACGTCCGCACCGTGCTGCACCTGCACCCGGCTCTGGCGCCCTTCAAATGCGCCGTCCTTCCTCTGTCGAAGAAGCTGGCCGGCCCCGCACAGGAGCTTTACGCCGAGCTTTCCAAGGACTTCATGGTCGATTACGACGACGCCGGCTCCATCGGCAAGCGCTACCGCCGCGAGGACGAGATCGGTACGCCCTTCTGCATAACCGTCGATTTCCAGACCGTCGGCGACGACAAGACCCCCGCCGACAACTGCGTCACCGTCCGCGAGCGCGACAGCATGGAACAGGTGCGCATCCCCATCAGCGAGGTCAGAAATTACATCGCCGAGCGCGTCACTTTCTGAAACCATGAAAACTGTTAAGGCGATACTTTTCTATATCCCCGGCTCAAAGCGCCTTTACCGAAACCTGCACTGGCTGCTCAATGCCCTCGCCCTGCTGACCTGGTCGGCAGGGCTGGGCGTTGTCAGCCTTTTTTTCGCCAAGGGGCGCTATGCGGGCGTAACGTTTCTGAGTTATTTCCATAACCCGCTCATAATCCTGCTGAACCTGCTGCCCGTGCTGCTGATAACGCTTCTGGCCTATTTCATCTCCAACCGCGTCTGGATCAGCATACTTTCAAGCGGGCTCATCGTCATCATCCCGACATTTATAAACAACGCCAAGCTCGTTCTCCGCAACGACCCCCTGCTTGCAACGGATGTGCGCTATATCTCCGAGGCAGCCAATATCTCCGGCAATTACTCCATCCCGGTCAACGCCTATATGGTCGTGACCGTCGTGTTCATCATCGCCGCCGTTGTGATGAGCTTCTTTCTCCTCCGTGCGCGGGTGAGCCGGGGCCTTGTGCGGGTGATCGGCGTCATACTCGCCGCTGCGGCCGGCTGCACCTGCTATCTCACGCTCTACCGCGGCGACGCGATCTATCAGAAAACGGAAAACCTGCACGGCAGGATGTCATACTGGTCGGACACCGACCAGTATATCTGCCGCGGCTTCATATATCCGCTCATTTACAGCACGAAGGAGCTTTCCGACAACCGGCCGGAGGGCTATGACGCGGAAGAATCCGCCGCGCTTCTCGCCTCTTATCCGGAGGGCGGCCTGACGGACGGCGAAAAAATAAACGTCATCGGCGTGATGTTCGAGGCTTATAACGACTTTTCAAAATTCGGCGCCGTCAGCTTCACGGACGACCCATACGCCTTCCTGCACGAGCTTCAGGCCGAGTCCGCCTACGGCGAGCTGGTCACAAACATTTTCGCCGGCGGCACGATCGACACGGAGCGCGCCTTCCTGACCGGCACGACGGAGCTCTTTGAATACCGCTCGCCGGTATATTCCCTTGCGCGCTGGTTCGACGAACAGGGCTACCGCACGGAGTTCTGCCACGCGGGCTACGAATGGTTCTACAACCGCCGCAACGTTGCGGAATATATGGGCTTTGAAAGCGCCCATTTCTTCGAGGACCGCTATACCCTGCCCGAGGGCTGGGGCCTGATACACGACGACGGGTTCCTGCCCGACCTTGTGACCCTGCTGGAGGATTCCGTCGAAAGCGGCGAGCCGTATTTCAACTTCTCCGTCACCTACCAGAACCACGGACCCTACAGCGACTCCGAGCTTGAGCGCGAAAAGACCTATGTCGCCGAGGGCAGCGTGAGCGAGCGCGCCTGGTATATCCTGAACAACTATTTTGCCGGCGTCGCCGAGACGGACGAGGCTCTGCGCGGCGTTGTGGACAGTCTGCGCGCAATGGACGAGCCTGTGGTCCTCGTCATCTTCGGCGACCACAATCCCTGGCTGGGCGACTCCGCGTGGGTCTATGACGAGCTGGGCATCAGCTTCGACGGCGAGCTCGGCTTTTACGACTATTACTGCACGCCCTGGGTCATTTGGGCCAACGATGCGGCAAAGGCCGTCATCGGCAGCAGCTATACCACCGGCGACAAGGGCAGCTTTTCTCCCTGCTTCCTCTCCGCGGAGCTGTTCGACCTGCTCGGCTGGGAGGGCAGCGCCCAGATAAACGCGCTGCGCGATCTGCGCGGCTATGCGGACGTCATCCACGCAACGGGCATGGTGCGCGAGAACGGCGCGCTGACGAGCACGCCCACCGCGGAAACGGCGGAAAAGATAAGCGATTACAAAAAGCTTGAATACTATCTGAGAAAGGACGCGCTGGACTGATATGGGAGAGGAATTTATAAAAAAGATACGCCCCGTTGGCTGCGCGCTCTTCCTCATTATGGCGGTCCTGGTCACGGCGGTGTGCCTGACGGCCGGGCGCGATCCGATCAAGGGCTATAAAGCCCCGGAGACAACGGAATATTACGCGGAACACCCCGCCGAGCTTCAGGCGGAGCTTGAAGCAAACGTGTTCCCTCATCTTGAGGGCGTTGCCGGCAGCCGCATCGAAAACGGCGTTCTCGTCGTGGAGCTGCACACCGACAGCTTCGCCGTTGCCCGTTCGGCGCTGCTGTACTATTTTGACGAGAGCCTCTTTGAGCTCGAGCGCGTTGAATGAACGATCATCCCCAAACTATATTTGAGGAGTGTAAAAATGGAAGAAGTCAAATTCGTCAAAACAGCCTGCCGGAACTGTCACGGCGGCTGCGGAGCCATCGTTGAGGTCCGCGGCGGCAAAGCAGTCCGGATCCGGCCCGACCCCGATTCTCCCCTTTCGCGCGGACGCATGTGTCCCAAGGGCCTTGCCGGACTCGAGCTGCTTTACCACCCCGACCGTCTGAAATATCCCATGAAGCGCGCCGGGGAGCGCGGCGAAGGCAAGTGGCAGCGTATCACCTGGGACGAGGCATATGACATCATCGCCGAAAAGCTGCTCGCGATCGAGCGCGAATACGGCATGCAGTCCGTCGCCGTCGCACAGGGCACCGGCCGCCACCATCTGAACTATGTCGTCCGCTTTGCCAATGCCATCGGCACGCCAAACTGGTTCGAACCCGGCACGGCGCAGTGCTTCTTTCCGCGCGTCAGCACCGGCGAGATGATGTTCGGCTACGCACCCATGGTCGACTATTACAGCGATGAAACCCCCGGCTGCATTCTCGTCTGGGGCGCCAATCCCGCCGTCTCCGGAGCGGACTGCGAAAGCTCGTTCCGCTTCCGCGACGCGATAAAGAAGGGGTCCAGGCTCATCGTCGTGGACCCGAAGCGAAACGAGCTTGCGGACAAGGCCGCTTTCCATCTTCAGCTGCGTCCGGGCACGGACGACGCGTTGGCTCTCGGCATGCTGAACGTCATCATCTCCGAGGACCTTTACGACCACGAGTTTGTTGAAAACTGGTGCTTCGGTTTTGACCGGCTTGCACAGCGTGTTTCCGAATATCCCCTGTCCCGCGTTTCGGAGATAACCGGCGTTCCTGCCGAAGCTGTCGCGGGCGCCGCGCGCCTGTTCGCCGGAAGCAGGACCGGCGCTCTGGAGTGGGGCTGCGCCATCGAGCACACACCGAACTGTCTCCAGACCGTCCGCGCGATAGCCTGTATCCCCGCCGTCACCGGAAACATCGACAAAAAGGGCGGCTTCATCGAGGGTATGCACATTCTGCCCGACCCGCCGGTGCTGACGGAAAGGCTGGGTGAAAAACGCGCTCTGCGCATGGGAGCGGACCGCTTCCACATTCTTGCCGACAAGGACAAGTATTTTGCCTCCGCCCACATCCCGACCGTTTTTGAGGCCATGCGTACCGGAAAGCCCTATCCCATCAAGGCTCTCATGCTCTGCGGCAATAACGGGCTCAATGGCTTTGCCGACAGCAAAAGAACGCTCGAGACCTTCAAAAACCTGGACTTTATCTGTTCTCAGGAGCTTTTCATGACCCCGACGACGCGCCTTGCAGACGTTGTTCTCCCCGTTTGTTCGTGGCTGGAGGTGGACGCGGTATATTCCGGTCCGACCTTCGCCGACCACGCGATATTGAGCCAGCAGCACGTTGTCGAACCGGTCGGCGAATGCAGGCAGGATGAGCGCATCTTCATTGAGCTGTGCCGCCGCATGGGCAAGGACTACGGCGCGGAGACGCTGGAACAGATCCACGAGCAGCAGCTGGATTTCATACGCAAAAACTATCCCGAATACGCCGGTCTGACCCTTGAAAAGCTCCGCGATCTGGGCCACGTCGAGGTGCCGATAGAATATGAGCGCTACAAAGCGCGCGCCGCGCGCGGCGAAAAGCCCTTCAACACGCCTACAGGCAAGGTCGAGCTTTATTCGACCGTCATGGAGGGTTTTGGCTATGACCCGCTTCCGTATTACGAAGAGCCTCCCGAAAGCCCTGTCAGCCGTCCGGATCTTCTGGACAAATATCCGCTCATCCTCAACACCGGCGAACGCAGTCTCTATTATTTCATCTCCGAGAACCGGCAGATGCCATCACTGCGAAAAATGAATCCCTATCCGATAACGGAGCTTCACCCCGATACTGCGGCGGAATACGGCATAGCCGACGGCGACTGGATATACATCGAGTCGCCCCGCGGCCGCATAACCCAGAAAGCACGCGTTACCGACCGCATGCTCAGGGGCGTCGTCAACTGCCAGATCGGCTGGTGGTTCCCGGAGAAAACGGAGAAGCCGGACTTTGGCCTTATGGAGGTCAACGCAAACGTGCTCACCAGCATGGACGAACCCTTTGATCCCGCAATGGGGACCTACCAGCTGCGGGCGCTCCTTTGCCGCATCCGCAAAAATCCGGACGTCACGAACGCGGATTTTGATCCCTCTCCGATATACGCGAAGTTCGCCTGATCGATCGCCTCCGGTGGGCCCCGAAAGCCCCCGGAGGCTTTTTTATGCACGTGGTATGACCGAAAAGGCGCAATTAATTATATTTTATACAAAGCTCTCCCCCGGCGCGGCCGGGCAGTCCGGAAAAACAGACAAAACCATTGATTTCCGGTCGAATATTGATGATTTATTCATAATTGCATGCTATAATTTACAGGCTCTGACCAGACGGGAGTTGAAGGTGATCGTATGATAAGGATCGGGCTGGACGTCGGCTCAACGACGCTTAAATGCGTTGTGCTCGACGACGAAAACAACATAATATACAGGAAATACGAGCGTCACTATTCGCGCATATCCGAAAAATCGGCTCAGCAGCTGCGGCAGATACGCGAAGCGTTCCCCGGGCTGAAGGAATGCTCTCTCTGCGTTTCCGGTTCCGCGGGAATGGGCTTTGCCCAGAAGGCGGGGCTTCCGTTTTATCAGGAGGTCTATGCCACCCGCGCCGCGATAAGGCAGCTTCTGCCGGAAACGGACGTCGTGATCGAGCTCGGCGGCGAGGACGCAAAGATCCTCTTCCTCTCCGGCGCGATGGAGGTCCGCATGAACGGCTCCTGCGCGGGAGGCACCGGCGCTTTCATCGACCAGATGGCGACCCTGCTCGGCGTTTCTCCGGACGAGATGGACGAGCTGGCAAAGGATTACGGCAAGATATACTCGATCGCCTCGCGCTGCGGCGTTTTTGCAAAGAGCGACATTCAGCCGCTGCTCAACCAGGGCGCACGCAAGGAGGACGTCTCCGCAAGCATCTTCGCCTCCGTGGTCAACCAGACCATCGCGGGACTCGCCCAGGGGCGCGAGATAACGGGAAACGTCGTCTACCTCGGCGGCCCGCTGACATTTCTCAGCCAGCTTCGCGCGGCATTCGACCGCTCGCTCGGGCTTGAGGGACGCTGCCCCGAAAACTCGCTGTATTTCGTCGCGCTGGGCGCGGCGCTGCTGGACGACGGCACGGTCGTCGATCTCGACCGGGTCATAGACGAGATCGCCGCCTTTTCCGGAACGGGCGAGTTCAAAAGCAGCCGCCCCCTTTTCTCGTCGGAGGCCGAATACGAGGACTTCAAGGCCCGTCACAGCCTTGATATCTCGCCGGAGAACCGGCCCCTTACGGAGTCAAAGCGCGCATACATAGGCATCGACGCCGGTTCCACGACCGTCAAGGCGGTCGTTCTCAACGAGAACGAAGAGCCGGTCTTTACAAAATACATGCCGAACAGCGGCAACCCGGTCCCGCTCGTAAAGAGCTTCCTCGAGGAGATCTACGAGCGCTTTCCGGACATAAACATCGCCGCCTCCGCCTCGACGGGCTACGGCGAAGAGATAATCAAAAACGCCTTCCACATCGACATGGGCGTCGTTGAAACGATAGCCCACTTTACCGCCGCGAAAAAATACGACCCCGACGTCGATTTCATCATCGACATCGGCGGGCAGGACATAAAGTGCTTCCGCATACGAAACGGAGCCATCGACAACATCTTCCTCAACGAGGCCTGTTCCTCCGGCTGCGGCTCGTTTTTGCAGACCTTTGCCGGCGCGCTCGGCTATTCGATCGAGGAATTTGCGCAGAAGGGCATCTTTGCCGACCGCCCGGTCGATCTCGGCTCGCGCTGCACGGTGTTCATGAACTCCTCCGTCAAGCAGGCGCAGAAGGAGGGCGCGAGCATCGAGAATATCTCCGCCGGACTTTCCGTCAGCGTCGTCAAAAACGCGCTTTACAAGGTCATCCGCGTCACGGACGCCGCGTCTCTCGGCGAGCACATCGTCGTTCAGGGCGGTACCTTCCTCAACGACGCGGTCCTGCGCGCCTTCGAACTCGAGACGGGCAGAAACGTGACCCGTCCCGCGATCGCGGGCCTGATGGGGGCCTTCGGCGCGGCGCTCTGGGCAAAGAAAAACGCCCCCGAAAGCAGCGGCATCATAACCGCCGAAGGGCTGAAGACCTTCACCCACGAGGTAAAGGCGATAACCTGCAGCGGCTGCTCCAACCACTGCCGCCTGACTGTCAACACCTTTGACAACGGCGGGCGCTTCATCGGCGGGAACCGCTGTGAAAAACCGCTGGCGCTCAAGAACGCCGGAAAAAAATATAACCTCTTCGACTATAAAAAGGAGCTTCTCGACGCCTATGCCGACTGCGAGGGGCCGCGCGGCACCATCGGCCTGCCGATGGGCCTGAACATGTACGAGCTGCTGCCCTTCTGGCACACGTTTTTCAAAACGCTGGGCTTCGGCGTCCGCCGCTCGCCGGAATCGAGCCGCAAGCTCTATCTCTACGGCCAGAAAACGATACCCTCGGACACCGTGTGCTATCCCGCAAAGCTGATGCACGGCCACGTCGAGGCGCTGCTGGACGCCGGAGTGGACGCCATATTCTACCCCTGCATGACATATAATATCGACGAGGGCAAGGGCGACAACCACTATAACTGCCCGGTCGTCGCCTATTATCCGGAGGTCATCGGAGCCAACGTGACTAGGCTGAAGGAGACCAGATACATCTATGACTATCTCGGCATACACAGGGTAAAGGACTTCAAAAAGCGGCTCTGCGAAATACTCGACCGCGAATTCGGCGGCTTTTCCCAGCGGGAGGTATCCGGCGCCGTGGACGCCGCCTTCGGCGAGTACCGCCGCTATATGTCGCTGCTGCACGACAGGGGGCAGGAATATCTCCGCATCGCGGAGAGCGAGGGTCTGCCCGTCATCGTGCTCTGCGGCCGCCCTTACCACCTCGACCCCGAGGTCAACCACGGCATAGACAAGCTCATAACGGACTGCGGCGCGGTGCTCATAACCGAGGACTCCGTCGCGCCGGAGATGGACCCCGTCAGGACGTCGGTCCTCGACCAGTGGACCTATCACTCCCGGCTCTACGCCGCGGCAAAATATGTTTCCGAGAGCAAGAATCCCGATCTCAACCTCGTGCAGCTGGTGTCCTTCGGCTGCGGCGTGGACGCGATAACGACCGACGAGGTGCGCTCCATCCTCGAGGCCGGGGACCGGATATATACACAGATCAAGATCGACGAAATAACCAACCTCGGTACCGTCAAGATCAGGCTGCGCAGCCTGTTCGCGGCGGTCTCCGAAAAAAAGAACGAACAGGACTGGACTTATGCTGGACAAGGAAAACAGAGTTGAATTCACTCGGGAAATGCGCGATACATACAAGATCCTGTTTCCCAACATGTGCGACATACATTTTCATATACTGCAAAAGGTGTTCCAGAGCTACGGCTACAACATCGAGCTGCTGACCAGCACCGACCAGAGCGTAATCGACGAGGGGCTCAAATATGTCCACAACGACACCTGCTACCCCGCGCTCCTGACCATCGGCCAGATGATCGCCGCGCTCAAAAGCGGGGAATACGACGTTGACCACACGGCGCTGATGATGAGCCAGACCGGCGGCGGCTGCCGCGCCTCGAACTACATCCACCTGCTGCGCAAGGCGCTCAAAAACGCGGGGCTGTCCCAGGTCCCCGTGATCTCCGTCAGCCTCGGCATGGAAAAAAACAGCGGCTTCAAAATAACGCTGCCTCTGGCGCGCCGCGCGATGGCGGCCGTGGCCTGCGGCGACCTTCTGATGCTGCTGGGCAACCAGACCCGCCCCTATGAGGTGAACGCAGGCGAGACCGACGCGCTCATAAACCGCTGGATCGATACGCTTTCAAGCAGCTTCGTCAGCGGAAAGGACTTCGCCGCGCGGCAGATGCACGGTGTGTTCCGCCGCATCGTCGCCTCGTTCGACGCCGTTCCGATCGAAAAAACGCCGAAGGTAAAGGTCGGCATCGTCGGCGAGATATACGTCAAGTATTCGGCGCTGGCCAACAACAACCTCGAAAAATTCCTGGCCGGCGAGGGCTGCGAGGTCATGGTGCCCGGTCTGATGGGCTTTCTGTTCTACTGCGTCATCAACAACATCCGCGATATCGAGCTTTACGGCGGCAGTGCCGCGCGCAAAAAGCTTGTCGAGGCGCTGTATGCATATCTGCGCCGGTTTGAAACGGCGCTCATCGAGGCCGTGTCCGAGTGCCCGAAGTTCGTGGCGCCCGCCTCCGCGGACCACATACGCGAGCTTGCCGAGCCCGTCATCGGCACCGGCTGCAAGATGGGCGAGGGCTGGCTGCTCACCGGCGAGATAATGGAGCTGATCGAGCACGGCTATGAAAACGTTATCTGCGCACAGCCCTTCGGCTGTCTGCCCAACCACATCGTCGGCAAGGGCATGATAAGAAAAATACGCACGATGCTGCCCGAGGCTAACATCGTGCCCATCGACTACGACCCCGGCGCCACCCGGGTCAACCAGGAAAACCGCATCAAGCTCATGCTCGCCGTCGCGGGCGAGCGTCTGCGCGAGGGGGAAAAGGCGCCCCGCCGCGAGGAGATATACGCATAGCTTAAAATAATGACCGGGACGCATCCGTTCAATGAACGGCCGCGTCCCGGCTTTTTTTATTTCTTTTCCTTCCGCGGATACGGAGTCTTTTCGTCCGTCCTCCCCAACAGATAGTCCACGCTGACCGCGTACAGGTCCGCGAGCTTCATAAGCAGGCTTATCGGGTAGTTCAATACCCCGTTCTCATACTGTGAATAAGTGTTCTGCTTTATATGCAGATACTCGGCGATCTCCTTCTGGGTGTAGCCGTTGTCAATGCGCAGATCCCTTATCGTTTCAAACCTCATTATTTCATAACGCATCCTGATCACCGGGTACAAAGATATAATATCTGAGAATGAGATATTATATTTTATCTTATTTTCAGATATTCTACCCATATGGAGTCTATTCTATCAGGGAGGATGCGTATGAACACCGATAATGAACTTAAAGTATTCGCGGAAAACGTAGCATATCTCAGAAAGAAACACGGTTATTCCAGAAGAAAAATGGCCCAGCTGCTGAACACCAGCTCATATACGATCGCGCGGCTCGAGAGCGGAACCGTCCCCAGACGGCTGGGCGCGTCGTTTCTGCTGCGCATCACGGACGTATTCGGCATACGTCCGGAAGCCATGCTGAAACCCCTGGACGGGCAATAAGCAAAGGCTCCCTGTGTTCAGGGAGCCTTTTTCTTACCCGAAGAGCACTGCGGCAGAGCTCTTCTCACCCGATGTCCAGCGCCGCATAGAACGCCTCGTGGATGACGGGGCCGAGATGGCGCGGGGACACGCAGTCTCCGACGGCGGCGACATCGATCGCGCTGTCATAGAAGCCTTCCATGTCCTCGGTGTTGGAGCGCATTCCAAGCGCATAGAGGATGCTGTCGCCCTCGATAAAGCGCTCTTCCCCGGTGCCGCGGTCCCGGATGAGCGCGCCGTTTTCGCGCACCTCCACGGCCTCGCTGTTGGTATATACCGTGATGCCGTATTTCTCCACGGGCACCTTCAGTCCCTCCTGCTGCATCCAGTTCGCGTTCGGCGCGAGGATGTCGCGCCGTCCGACGATCGTCACCTTATGGCCGTTTTCCGCAAGGTCAACGGCGGTCTCGCAGGCGGAAAGCCCTCCGCCGAGCAGGATCACGCGCTCGCCGGGCGCGGGAGCGCCGCTGCCGTAGGCATCCAGCACATGTACCGCATTTTCGCGCAGTCCGGGAATATCCGGCACCGCGGGAACGGAGCCGGTCGCGATGATAACGCTGTCCGGATGGAGCGCGCTGACCATTTCCGGCGTCGCGCGCACTCCGAGGCGCAGGTCTATCGGGAGCTTCTTCGTCATCGCGACGAGATGGTTTTTATAGCGGCGGAGATCGACCTTCAGTCCGTCGTTGTCGGTAAAGCGCAGTATGCCGCCAAGCTCCGCTTCCTTTTCAAACAGCGTAACATCGTGGCCGCGCTGCGCTGCGGTGATGGCCGCCTTCATGCCGCCCGGCCCGCCGCCGATGACGACGACTCTGCGGCTGTGCGCCGCCTTTTCCGAGATGTGGTCGAAGCGGCGCTCATGCCCGGTGACGGGGTTCACGTCGCAGGCAAAGGCGTCGCGCGCGTGCTCGCCCGTCAGGCAGTTCAGGCAGCGCAGACAGGGGTTTATCTCGTCGCGCAGGCCGTGCTTCGCCTTGTTCGGAAATTCGGGGTCCGCGATTATGGCGCGGGCCATGCCGATAAGATCGGCCCTGCCCCCGGCTATCGCCTCCTCCGCAAGCTCCGGCGTGTTGATAGCGCCGACGGAGAGCACGGGGATCTTCACGGCCTTTTTGATAGCCTCCGCCATATACAGGTTGCAGCCGTTTTTGAAATAGATCACCGGCGAGTTGCGCACGGCGCCCTCGTCCGTGGAGTCGCGGGCGGCGGAAACGTGGATGATATCCACCTTGTCCTGTATCATCCGGCAGAATTTGATGCTGTCCTCAAGCGTATAGCCCTCCGGCGCGAGCTCGTCGCCGGAGATGCGGCACTCTATGAGAAAATCCTCGCCCACGGCTTCGCGGATGCGGTCGATGACCATAATGGGAAAACGCGCCATATTTTCGGGGCTGCCGCCGTATTCGTCCGTGCGCCTGTTGAACTCGGGCGAGAGGAACTGGCTGAGCATCCAGCCGTGCCCCGCATGGAGCTGCACCATCTCAAAGCCCGCCTTTTTGACGAGCGCCGCCGCGCGGGCAAAGCTGTCGGCGTAAGCGTTCATCATCTCGACCGTCATCTCGCGCACCTCAACGCCGTCCCATCGCGTTGTGGGAGAGGGGCCGACGGGGCCCTTTCCGTCGTAGCATTCGGCATAGATCCCTCCGTGCGCCAGCTGGAAGCAGGGCACCGCGCCGTGCTGCCGTATCGCCTGGGATACCTCGACAAGGCGCGGCAGAATGTGGTCCGTCAGCTCGAGCCAGCTCGCGCCGGCGCCGTTTGCAAGGCCGCTGTCGATGTCCAGCGTTCCGCCGGGAACGCAGACGGCCGCGGCGCCGCCCTTTGCCTTCCCCTCATAGTAGCGGATGAAGTTGTCGTCCGGCCTGTGGTCGGTCGTGACCCAGGGAATAAAGTTCGGCGCGGAGAAGATGCGGTTTCTGAACCGCGTCTTTTTTATCGTCAGCGGTGAGAAAAGATGGGGATAATACGGGTTCATCACTTTTATTCCTTTCGTTTTCAGATCGTCGTTTCCGCGTGGCGCGTGGCGTGACAGCCCATGTTGACAACGCAGGGCAGGCCCGCGATATGCGTCGGAAACACCTCGATATTGACGGCCAGCGCCGTCGTGCGGCCGCCGAAGCCCTGCGGCCCGATGCCGAGGTCGTTTATCCGCTCCAGCGCGCGCCGCTCCATTTCGGCGTAGAACGGGTCGGCATTGCGCATGTCCATGCTCCGCGCGAGCGCCCGCTTCGCCAGAAGCGCCGCCTTGTCCAGCGTCCCGCCGAGGCCGACGCCGAGTATCATCGGCGGGCAGGGGTTTGAGCCCGCGAGGTCCGCGGTCTCCACGATGAAGTCGATTATATCCTCCGGCGCGGACGAGGGCAGGAACATCTTCGTCCGGCTCATGTTCTCGCTGCCGAAGCCCTTGGGCGCGACCTCGAGACGTATTCTGTCGCCGGGGACGAGCCGCATGTGGATAACGGCCGGTGTGTTGTCGTTCGTGTTGACGCGGCGCAGCGGGTCCTCCACGACAGACATGCGCAGACGCCCCTCGGTATATCCCCGGCGCACGCCTTCGTTGACGGCGTCCTCAAACGCGCCGCCGGTTATATGTACGTCCTGCCCGATCTCCGCGAACACGACGGCCATTCCGGTGTCCTGACAGATGGGCATGTCCTCCAGCGCGGCGCATGTGAAGTTTTCAAGCAGGTCGCACAGGACCCCGCGCCCCGCCTCCGACGGCTCCGCTTCGGACGCGCATTCTATGAGCATCGCCGTTGCCGGCGGCAGCCAGGTGTTGGCCTTTATGCACAGCCGCGCGACCTCGTTTATTATGACTGATATGTCGATCTCTCTCATGTTTTGGCGGATGCCTCCTTTCGACAAAACTAGTGTTTCCTCGCTATTTACAAATCCGCTGGGATATAGTATTATCCTGTTACAGCTTATCCAATTGGTTCGGGATGCGCCCGAACCCGGCTCATATCTTTATCCCACAACCCCTTTGGCGGACCTTCGTTCTGACGGTCCGCCGCTTTTTTTATCTTTTGGCTCAACCGAGCAGGGGATTGCTCCGCAGGGGGATTTTCTTTAACTTTTTACTTCTATTTTTTCTTTCAGCCTTACCAGGCTTGGGTCTCTTTCAGAGGGACATACTTTTCCGCTCGTCTTTCTATTTTTACTTTTAGCTCAACCGAGCTGGGTTTGCTTCGGAGAGGCACTTTTCTTGCTTGTGCAAGAAAAGTACCCAAAAGAAGCACACCAAAAG
>CAKSXP010000021.1 GCA_934515035.1 uncultured Oscillospiraceae bacterium | reverse complement strand
GACCACGACCAGCACCTCGGAATTGGTGCGGATGCGTTTTGCAGCCGTCTGTATCCTCTTGAGTTCGCCGTTTTTAACGCGCGACGGCAGTTCAAGCCAGCCGGTGAATTCGGCGCCCGATCCGCTCTTTTCCGATAGCGCCCTGTGTGCCTGCGCCGCGAGCGCATAATCCGGCCCGGCGGACGAAAAGCTCCTGAGCGCTCCGCTTAAATCGACCTTTATCATACTGGTTCTCCTTAGAAATCTTTTGCGAGACAATATTACACCCATACCATGGCATTTGCAATCGTTTTTTGACGATTTTACGCCCTAAAGTGGGGGAATACTATCACTTTGAGCTATTATTTTGCGTATAAATGGGGCATGTATCACTGTTTTCCTCCGAAAAGCCGGGACAGCATACTCAGATACACATCCCCCGTCCGCAGTCTCCCGACGCTTTCCGAAGCCAGAATCGGAAACTCCGCTATCAGGTCCTCGCCCGAATAAACCCGTGTCATTCCGAGCACATCGCCCTTTTCCACCGGCGCCTGCACGCTCTCGGCAAGCTCCGTCTCATATCTCAGCTCGCCGGCAGAGTTTTTTTCGAACAGCATCATGCTGTCTGCTCCGCGCACCGGCTGGATATACGAGCAGGTCCCAAGCTCCACACGAACGGGCGCTATCGCCTCTCCTCCGTCCAGGGAGACAAGACTGTAATTCGCAAAGGCATAGTTGAGCAGCGTTTTTGCACTCTCGAACCGATCGCTGCTGGTCTCCCCGTGCAGCACCACGGCAATGTATTCCGTTCCGTCTCGCTCCGCCGTCGCGGAAAGGCAGTACATCGCGCGGGAGGTAAAGCCCGTTTTCAATCCCGTCGCGCCCTTATAGTAATATATCAGCTTGTTTGTGTTGGCAAGGCTGAATCTGCCCTCCCGCACATTGTCCATCCATATTGTCGTATAGTCCTTTATCATGTCGTGACTTATCAGTTCCCTCGACATGAGCGCGATATCATATGCGCTCGTCACATGCTGGGGGTCGTCGTTCAGGCCCGTACAGTTGGTAAAGTGCGTATCCTCCATCCCCAGCTGCTGCGCACGCTCGTTCATGCGCCCGACGAACGCCTCCTCCGTTCCGGCGATATGCTCCGCCAGCGCTACCGCACAGTCATTTGCCGAAACGACCGCCACGCACTTGAGCATCTCCGAAACCGTCATCGACTCGCCCTCCTCGAGCCAGATCTGACTGCCGCCCATAGAGGCCGCACGGGCCGAGGCCGTAACTACGTCATCCAGAGACAGATTTCCGTTTTCTATCGCTTCCGCAACGAGCAGCATCGTCATCACCTTGGTCACGCTCGCCGGTTCCATCTGTTCGTGCGCGTTTTTCTCATATATCACCTCGCCCGTCACCTTTTCCATCAGTATCGCCGACGGAACGGGTATAGAGATGTCGTCATCCTTTTTTATCTCTATCCCGAAAGCGGCGGTGGAGAGAAGAAGCGAAAACAGCAGGACAAACACCGTTTTTTTCATATATAAGCCTCCTTACATACGGCGCGGACGCATTATCGTCCCTTTCAGCAAACCATATGATACAAGCCCTGCGATTATTCCCGCCATTCCGGCTGTCAAGCTTTTTCAACGTTCTGCGCGTCCCAATCTTTGCAATAACACGCTGCACATAATCATATGTAAACTTATATTCATTATCCGATGAATACTGTCGTTTTTTGGTCTCTCTGCGAGCCTTTGTATTTCAAGGTTTTTAACACTTTCAACAGAGTTTTCAACATCCCTGTGGATGTTTACGGACAGGAAATATTCAGTTTTAGTTTACATAATAACACCGGAATTTATTTTTTCAGACATGAACCATGCAAATTTTGACCTTGACAAGGCTTTTGCCCCGATGTATAATGACCGCATTTTAGACCAAAACGCCATAACAGGCAGGACGCGGCCAAAGCCATGTCCTGCCTGTTATTCTCATCTGAAGCTTATTCCGAAAGCAGTATTCTGTCGTTGTCAAGAGCCTTGCCCGTGCCCTCGCGGAAACGTGAGAGCAGATCATCGACGGTCATCCCGGCACGCTCCGCGCCCGAAACGTCGAGGACGATCCTTCCTTCGGACATCATCAGCGTCCTGTTGCCGAGGCGCAGAGCCTGGTTCATGTTGTGCGTTACCATAAGACAGGTCATGTTTTCCTCCGCTATCACTCTCTGCGTAAGCTCCAGCACCTTTTCCGCAGTTCCGGGATCAAGCGCGGCAGTGTGTTCATCAAGCAGCAGAAGCTGCGGCGGCACCATCGTGGCCATGAGCAGCGTCAACGCCTGACGGACAGCAGCCCGACAGGCTGACGCATCCTGTCCTCGAGTCCCATGCCCAGAAGCTTCAGCTTCTCTGCGAAAAACTCCTTATCCTTTTTCTTTATGCGGCTGAACGGAGAGCTGTTTTTTCCCGAGCGGAGATACGCCAACGCAAGGTTTTCCTCTATCGTCATCGTGGGCGCCGTGCCCTTGAGCGGGTCCTGAAACAGCCTGCCGATGACCTGACTGCGGCGGTGTTCCGGCATAAAGGTTATGTTCTTTCCGCCGAGGATTATGCTTCCCTCATCCACATAGAAGCTGCCGGATACGGCGTTGAGCATCGTTGACTTGCCCGCGCCGTTTGAACCGATGATCGTCACAAAGTCGCCTCTGTCAAGGTGCAGCGAAAGGCCGTCAAGCGCCTTTTTTTCATTGACCGTTCCGGCGTTGAAGGTCTTTGTAATATTCTTCAGCTCCAGCATGCTCAGTCTCCCCCTTTTCTTACGGCGAGCTTGCGCTTCTGAAACGCAAACCATTTTTTGAGAGTCGGCATGGCTATCGCCAGCGCAACGACTATCGCGGTTATGAGCTTGAGTCCCGCGACGGGAACTATCTTTGTATAAAGCACTATCGCATAGATGAGTCGGTAAATGACCGAACCCACTATCGCCGCTATCGCGCCCTTGACAACGGTGCGGCGGCCAAGAACGGTCTCGCCGATTATCAGGCAGGCCAGGCCGATAACAACGATGCCCGTGCCTCCGTTTATATCGGCAGAGTTCTGGTATTGCCCCACCATCGCGCCGGACAGCGCGGTCATCGCGTTTGAAATACACAGTCCTACGGAAATGGTAAAGGTCGGGTTAATGGAAGATGAGCGCACCATGTCGATGTTATCGCCCGTTGCGCGTATCGTCAGGCCGAGATGCGTTCCGAGGAAGAGTATGATCATAACGGTCAGCGCCGCGAGGACCGCAAGGGCAAGGAGCATATCGCTCCACCCGCCCGCGGGAACGGCGTTCCTGAACATACTGAAAACCGTCTTTGTCTTGAGCAGGCTGGCATTGGACTTCCAGCCCATTGCCATCAGGTTTATCGTGTAAAGTCCGGTGTTCGTCACAATACCGGCAAGTATGGACGGCACGCCCAGCCGCGTCTGGAGGAAGGCCGTCACGAAACCGGCGCAGGCTCCCGCCAGCATAGCCGCCGGGACCGCAAGGAACGGGTGTCCCGCCGCCGTCAGCGTGACGGATACGGCCGCGCCGAGGACAAAACAGCCGTCCGTCGTAAGGTCGGCGATATCAAGTATCCGATAGCTGAGAAACAGCGCCATCGCGACCGGCGCATACAGAAATCCCAGCTCCAGAGCAGTCTTTACAATATAAAACAAGGTCTGTTCCCCTCTCAAAACTGATGCGGGCCTTCAGCCCGGAAAGAGCCTCCAAACGGCCGTCAATTCCCCCGACGGAATGTTCGGGGGAATTGGCGCATACCGGATTGTTTTTTACCGGATCATTCAATCCTCTGTCGTTGTGACCTCGACGATCTCGCCCATGTCCTTGAAAACGCTGTAATCGATCCCGAGGGCCGCCGCGGTTTCGGTGTTGACGGTTATGATCCCGCCGTCCATGAGGTAATAGTCCTCAAGACCGGACATACCTTCGGTTATCGCCTGATAGGCAAGATCGGCCGTGCGGGCTCCGAGAGCGGTGTAGTTGACGCCGCAGGTGACGAAAGCGCCGTTGCGCACGAAGGAATCGGCTCCGGTGTAGTGCGGGATGCCGGCATTGGCAAGGTCCTCATATATTGCAAGCTCGGCGGCCATGATGGTGTTGTCGGTCGGAGTGAATATCGCGTCCACGCCCTCTGCGATGAGAGCGGAGGCGGCAGCTATGACCTCGTCGGTGGTGGCTGCGGTCTGCTCGGAGTAGGCTATGCCCTTGCTGTCAAGTATTGCCTTTGCGTCGGCTATCGGGGTGATGGAGTTATCCTCGGACAGGGAGTACAGCAGGCCGACCTTGGTGATATCGGGGTTCTGGGCAAGCATCATGTCGATGATGAATTCGGTGTTGAGCGCGTCGCTGGTGCCGGTAACATAGTCGATACCGGTAAGCTCGGCCGTCTCGGGGTCGGAGATAGCGGCGAAAATTACAGGCGTTTTGCTCTCCTCCGCGCAGGAGGTTATGATCTGGGCCGCGGTGGTCGCAATGGGGATGATGGCGTCGACCTTGTCTGCTATCGCCTGGTCGCCGATCTGCTTGAGCGTGGTCTGTTCGCCCTGGCCGGAATAGACCTCATACTCGATCTTGACGCCCTTGTCGGCGGCTATCTTGTCGAGCTCGGCGGTTATCGCGTTTGCGATCTCGTCGAGCGAGGCATGGTCCATCTGCTTGACGACCGCTATCTTTATCGTGTCGTCATCGGTTTTGCCGCCGCAGGCGGCGAAGGAAAACAGCATCGCAAGAGCGAGTGCGGACATCATAACTGATTTTATTATTCTATGCAGGTTTTTCATTTTGTTTTTAACTCCTTTTTATGTTTTGGTGTTTGGTATAACGGTCTACGGCAGGGCCGCCATCGTTTCGTTTCTTTTTTCATCGTCTTTCTCTCCCGTTTTTGATTTATGAGCAATAAAAAAAGTCCTGTCCCTCAATTACAAGGGACAGGACTTGTTATTCCTGCGGTGCCACCCAAGTTGACGCATGATGCGCCCTCTCGCTTCCCGCGCCGACACGCGGGGCCGCTGGGTAACGGGTGCGGAAGCCCGTCGGCTGCTACTTGCGGAATATTCGCTTTCGGCCGCCCTCACGAGTCCATTCACCAACCGTCCGAATACCGCGCTCACACCGCCCGCGGCTCGCTTTGATCTGACTGCATTGGCTACTAATCTCGATCACAGGTTTTTTTATTGGCGCTATTATAACCACAGCCGCCATGCTTTGTCAAGCGCTATTTTAGCCAAACTCATCCGCTCTTTTCGGCGGCTGTGATGTGATATTGCTCAGTTTCCCGGCTTTGCCTCTGTTCTTATTTTATGCACACGC
Organism: uncultured Oscillospiraceae bacterium; assembly: GCA_934515035.1. Taxonomy (GTDB): domain Bacteria; phylum Bacillota; class Clostridia; order Oscillospirales; family Oscillospiraceae; genus CAKSXP01. Next base: position 9,105 of record CAKSXP010000021.1, on the reverse strand, counting down.
GGCGGAAATTCTTCTTGCCGCGCCTGACAAGTATGCCGTCTCCGGACAGTTCCTCGGGCGTGAACACGCGGTTTGCGTCCGTTACCTTCTCTTCGTTTACGGTAACGCCGCCCTGCTGCACATTGCGGCGGGCATCGCCCCTGGACGAGCACAGTCCGCTCTGCACAAGCACCGTCAGAATATCGACGCCGTTCTGTGCCTCTTCCGCGCTGAACTCGCAGCACGGAGCGTCGCCGCCGTCGCCGCCGCCGAACAGCGCCTTTGCGCTCTCCTCCGCCTTCTTTGCCTCTTCCTCGCCGTGGACAAGGGCCGTGAGCTCATATGCGAGTATCTCCTTCGCGCGGTTGAGCTGACTGCCCTCCCACTTATCCATCTCGTCTATCTGCTCGAGCGGAAGGAACGTGAGCATGCGCAGGCACTTCATAACGTCGGCATCGCCGACATTGCGCCAGTACTGATAAAACTCAAAGGGGCTGGTCTTGTTCGGATCGAGCCACACGGCGTTGCCGGCCGTTTTGCCCATCTTGTTGCCGTTCGCGTCGGTCAGAAGGGTGATGGTCATCGCGTAAGCGTCCTTGCCCAGCTTTTTGCGTATGAGCTCCGTGCCGCCGAGCATATTGCTCCACTGGTCGTCTCCGCCGAACTGCATATTGCAGCCGTAGTGCTGGAACAGGTGATAGAAATCGTAGCTCTGCATTATCATGTAGTTGAACTCAAAAAAGCTCAGACCCTTTTCCATCCTGTTTTTGTAGCACTCCGCGCGCAGCATGTTGTTGACGCTGAAGCAGGCGCCGACCTCGCGCAGGACCTCGACGTAGTTAAGATCAAGCAGCCAGTCCGCGTTGTTCACCATGATGGCCTTGCCCTCGCCGAAGTCGATGAATTTTTCCATCTGGCGTCTGAAGCACTCGGCATTATGGTCGATGTCCTCCTTGGTCAGCATTTTGCGCATATCGGTGCGTCCGGAGGGATCGCCGATCATCGTCGTGCCGCCGCCGATCAGGGCAACGGGCTTGTTTCCTGCCATCTGGAGCCGCTTCATCAGCGTGAGCGCCATGAAGTGGCCTGCGGTCAGGCTGTCGGCAGTGCAGTCAAAGCCGATATAGAACGTGGCCTTGCCGTTGTTTATAAGCTCTTTTATCTCTTCCTCGTCGGTGACCTGCGCTATCAGTCCGCGTGCCACCAGTTCCTCATAAATACCCATATTATTTCTCCTTATATTTCAAAAAGTATTTCAACGTATAAAAAAACGTCCTCTGTCCGAATGGACAGAGGACGTTCTGATAAACGTGTTACCACCTCTGGTTCGGCGGCGCATCGCTGCGCAGCCCTCGTGAAGTGCGTCATGCACACTCCCGCGCTGTACCGGGCGCCCCCGTCGCAGCCTACTCGCGTTTCCGTTTTCGGTGCGCCGCTCCGAGCTGTATTCGCCGGGTACGCGCCCTCTCCCCTTTTCAGCATACAGGGTCTCTCTTTGCAGGGTATGCGCCGGCTACTTGTGCTCTTCTCCGCGTTTTCACTTTGCCTGATTATACAGGAGTATTTTCTCTTTGTCAAGCTTCATCGGGCGCTACATCCGATGACTTTTCCTTATGTTCTGTGCGCTTTTTTGAAGCTTTCCGCCGCCAGAAGCTGTTCCGAAGCGCTCCTGAGCGTTGTTTCCGTTATATTCTCTCCGCCGTGCAGGCGCGCAAGCTCGTGCAGCCGTCCATCCTCGTCAAGAGGAGTTATCTCCGTGTACGTTCTTCCGCCCGACTCGCTCTTCCGGATGCAGAAATGCGCATCCGCCATCGCCGCGATCTGCGGCAGGTGCGTGACGCAGATGACCTGCCTGGCACCGGACAGCTGTGCCAGCTTCTCGCCGACGCGCTGTGCCGCGATGCCCGAAACGCCGGTGTCGATCTCGTCGAACACCATGGACTGCACCGGATCGTTGCCGGCGAATGCGTTTTTCATCGCAAGCATGATGCGCGACAGTTCGCCGCCGGAGGCGATCTTCGATATTCTTCCCGGCTCCTCGCCCACGTTCGCGGACATAAGGAACCTGACCTCGTCACAGCCGCTGCTGTCGAACCCGGTGTCGGTCCTCACGGGCAGCATTTCAACGCGGAACACGACGGAGGGCATACTGAGTTCCCGGAGTTCCTCTTCTATGTTCTTCTCGAGCCGCCGCGCACACTCCGCGCGTCTGGCAGAGAGCTTTTTGGCCTCTTCAAGCGTTTCCGTCTCGTATTGAGATAGTTTTTCACGCAGTCTCTCTACTTTATCATCCGAATAATCCAGTTCGTCCAGCCGCGCCCGGCTTTCGTCAAGGCTCTGCAAAAGCTCCGCCTCGTCCCCTCCGTATTTTTTCTCCAGCCTTCTTATCAGAGAAAGGCGGGAGAGCACGGCGTCATACTCCCCGGGCGAAAAATCCAGCTCCTCGCGCAGATCCCGCAGCGTCTCCGCCGCATCCTCAAGGCTTATGACAGCCTCGTTTATCGTCTTTTCGACCGCGGCGACGTCCGCGCTCAGCTGCGAGGCACGCGCGAGAGCGCTCTGAGCCGCGGAGGCGGTATCGAAGGCGCTTTCATTATCGCCGTAGAGCAGGCCATATGCCTCGTCAATGGCCTCGCAGAGCTTCTCGGAGTGCCGCATCAGGTCACTGCGTGCGGTCAGCTCGTCCTCCTCGCCGGCACGCAGCTGCGCGTTTTCCAGCTCCTCAATGCGCACTTTCAGGCTGTCCGTCAGCCGCTCTTTTTCCAGTTCGTCCATCGAGAGCCGTTCTATCTCGCGCTTTGTGGACTTCCACCGGTCATAGGCCGCCGCAAAGGAAGCCCTGTCCTTCTCCAGCGCGCCGAAACGGTCGAGATAGCCGCGGTGACGGCTCTCGTCCAGAAGCTGACGGCCGTCGTTCTGCCCGTGGATATCCAGCAGCAGCGCTCCAAGCTCCCGCAGCTGCGCCGCCGTCACGGCAGCGCCGTTCACGCGGCAGACGCTCTTGCCGTCCGAACCGATGCGTCTGAGCAGAAGCAGGCTTCCGTCCTCGGGATCGATGCCGTTCTCCTCGCACCAGTCCTCCGTGCCGTCAGCATCAAACACGGCGCTGACCAGTCCCTTCTCCGTGCCGCGGCGCACAAGCTCGCGGCTCGTTCTGCCGCCGAGTACTGCGCCGAGCGAGTCGATCACTATCGATTTTCCCGCGCCCGTCTCACCGGTCAGGACGTTCAGACCGGGCAAAAACTCCACATCCGCGCGCTCAATGACGGCTATATTCTCAATATGAAGCTCATGCAGCATATCTCATCGACCCTTCACAGCATTGATTGGATCTCTTCACAGAACACTTCGGCGGCGCTGATATCGCGCATGGCAAGAAACAGCGTATCATCACCGGCCAGCGTGCCGACAAGCCCGCTTATATCCATCGAGTCAATGGCGGAGCCGGCGGCGTTTGCAAGCCCCGGCAGTGTTTTTATGACAACGATATTCTGGGCCATGTCAAAGCTCGTCACGCTCTCGCGGAATATCGTGCGAAGGCGTTCCTCGCTGCCGAAATGCTCGATACGCGACACGGCACGGTAACGATATGTTCCGTCGGGTGCCTGCTCCTTGACCAGGCGAAGCTGCTTTATATCCCGCGAAAGCGTTGCCTGGGTGCTCTTTATCCCGCGCTTTTGCAGCTCTTCCATGAGCTGGGACTGCGTTTCAATATCTTGAGAAGATATTATCTCCAGTATTTTCGCTTGTCTGTCGTTTTTCATTTTCTTTCTCCCAATTTCTCATAGGCTACGTCATAAAAGGTCTTATCGCCGACATGTGCGATCAGCGTTCTGTATTTTGAGCGGGAAACCGACAGCTCATCGCCTGTCCGCAGAGAGATCGTATCTCCGCCGTCGACCGAAAGCACCGCCCGCCTGTTCACGGACAGCCGGGGGAGCTGAACGCGGACACTCCGCTCCGGTGCAAGAACAAAGCTGCGCGAAATGAGCGCGTGTGAACAGATAGGCGTCAGGATTATGTTCTCGGCCGTCGGTTCGACAAGCGGACCGCCCGCAGACATCGAGTAGGCCGTTGAGCCCGTCGGCGTTGCAAGAATTATCCCGTCGCCGGAAAACTCCGTCATAAGCTGGCCGTCTCCCCACGCCTTGAGATGCACCGTATGCGCGATACCGGACACGACGACGTCGTTGAGCGCGGAATCGGAATAGATCGTCTCGCCCTCGCGTATAAGGCTAACGTCCAGCATCATGCGGTATTCGGGAACAAACTCGCCCTTTGCGGCTTTTACCAGCATCTCGAGCTGGTTCGGCTCGAGTTCCGCCATAAAGCCCTTGGTTCCCAGATTAACGCCGATTATCGGCACCTCGCTGCCGACGGCAGCCCTTGCCGTATGCAGGATCGTTCCGTCGCCGCCGAAGGATACTATGAGCTTCGCCCTTCTGATGCTCTCCTCTATCGGGCTCAGCTCAACATTTTTGGGCACGCCCCTGTTTCCTCCGGCCCTGAACACCGTGCTGACGGCGGTCTCAAATCCCGCCTTTTCCAGTATCCTTTTTGCCTCCAAAGTTGTTTTCAGTCCGGAATCCCTGAAAACATTCGGACAGAGAGCGATAATTTCAGCCATTTTCCCGCTCCTTATGCGCCTCATGCGAAGCTTCCACTATCGCGGCAACATCCACCTCCACCGAGGGTTCTCCGCTCTTCTGAAGCCAGCCGAGGTATTCTATGTTTCCCTCCGGACCGCGTATCGGCGAATAATCAACGCCCCGGACCGAAAAGCCCGTTTCCTTTGCAAACCGGAGAAAATTCTCCAGCACTTCGATATGCACGCTTTTGTCCCTTACGACGCCCTTTTTCCCGACCTTCTCCCGGCCTGCCTCAAACTGCGGCTTGACAAGGCATACGGTATATGCCCCGTCGCGCAGAAGCTCATAGACCGGTGGAAGAACGAGCCGCAGGGAAATAAAGCTCAGGTCCATGACAGCCATGTCCATAGGCTCCGGTATCTGCTCATGCGTCAGATACCGCACATTCGTGCGCTCCATTGCAACCACGCGCGCATCGTTGCGCAGGCTCCACGCAAGCTGGCCGTAGCCAACGTCAACGGCGTAGACCTTTGCCGCGCCGTTCTTGAGCAGAACGTCCGTAAAGCCGCCCGTGGACGCGCCGCAGTCGATGCAGGTATATCCCGCCGGGTCTATGCCGAAAACACGCAGCGCCTTTTCAAGCTTGAGCCCGCCGCGGCTGACATAGGGTATCGCATCGCCGCGGACCTCGATCTCGCTCTCCGGCGAAACGGACATGCCCGGTTTGTCCGCACGCTGTCCGTCCACGAAAACAAGGCCGCTCATTATGGTCGTTTTCGCGCGTTCGCGGCTGGGCACAAGGCCCATGTCGAATATAAGCTGGTCAAGTCTCTGCTTCTTCACTTATTCACCGCTCCTTGCCGTTTCCGGCGGGATCATCTCCGCCGCCGTATTCGCGATCGACTCCGCATCCAGCCCGAGGACCGAATAAAGCCTCTCCGGGCTGCCGTGGGTCACGATGCCGCTGCCGAGGTTGAGAAGCTTTGCTCTTTCAAACAGCACGCCGCATTTTTCCGCCGCGCAGAGCAGTCGCTCGCCCACACATCCGGCATTGCACTCGTCCTCGACGACGAGTATCCTCCCGCACTCTGCCGCAAGGGCCGCCAGATGCTCGCAGTCGAGCGGATTTATGAGGTTGAGTTTAATTAGCTTCACGCTGTGTCCGCGCTTTTCGAGAAGCTTTGTGGCCTTGAGGCACTGGTTTATCATTATGCCGTAGCTCACGATGCAGATATCCCTGCCCTCTCTCAGCACGGCGACGGGTTCCTTTGCGGTCGTCGCTCTGTATATCCCCTCGCCGCCGCGCGGATAGCGGACGGCGACCGGTCCCCTGACCTTTTCGACCGCCAGGTGCAGCATATCGCGCAGTTCCGCAAAGGACGACGGGCAGAATATCGCCATATTCGGAACGCTTGTCAGATAGTTCACGTCAAAGACGCCGTTATGCGTCTCGCCGTCGCGCCCGACTATTCCCGCTCTGTCAACGCCGAGAACGACATGCAGCTTCTGGAGCGCGACGTCATGGATCAGCATGTCATAGGCCCGCTGAAGGAAGGTCGAATAGATAGCGGCAACGGGAACCAGCCCCTGTTTGGCCATTCCGGCCGCCATGGTAACGGCATGTTCCTCTGCGATGCCGACGTCGAAAAACCGCTCAGGATAGCTCTCCGCGAATTTTTCAAGACCGGTGCCCGCGGTCATTGCCGCGGTTATCGCAACGAGCCGGTCATTCTTCCCGGCCATTCTGCACATTTCCTCGCCGAAAACGGCGGAAAAATCTTTTGCCGCAGGCGGAGTCACGCCCCGTTCGGGATCGAACGGATTGACCCCGTGATAAAGTCCGGGACTTTCCTCCGCAAGCGCGTAGCCCTTGCCCTTCTGCGTTATAACATGCAGCAGCACCGGCTCGTCCATTTCGCGCGCCCAGCGCAGCGCCGCTTCAAGCTTTACCACGTCGTGCCCGTCAATCGGTCCGAGATAGTTAAAGCCCATATCCTCAAACATGCCCGTATGCAGTATCAGCGATTTGACCTTTTCCTTGACGCTGTGGGCAAAACGGTACAGCAACGGGAGCTTGCCGATCGTTTTTCGGTATACTCTTTTGAAGTTGAGATAGGCCGGACGCACGCGGGACCGGGAAAGCAGACGCGCCATGCCGCCGACATTGCGGCTTATGCTCATTCCGTTGTCGTTGAGAATAACGACCAGCGGCTCGCCGCTCTCTCCGGCGTCGCTCAGCCCCTCATAGGCCAGTCCGCCCGTCATCGCGCCGTCGCCGATGACGGCCGCGACCGCATAGTCCTCGTGCATGAGCGTTCTCGCCCTCGCCATTCCGATATCGAGTTTGACGCATGTCCCGCAATGAATGCATCGTCGTCCGATTCACATGGCTTCGGGAAGCCGGAGATGCCGCCCAGCGTGCGCAGCGAATAGAACCTGTCTCTGCGCCCGGTCAGTATCTTGTGTACATAGCTCTGGTGGCCGACATCGAACACTATCCTGTCACGCGAGGTGTCGTAGACCCGGTGCAGCGCGACGGTAAGCTCCACCGCGCCGAGGTTGGAGGCCAGATGCCCTCCGGTTTTGGAGACGTTCTCTATCAGAAACTGCCTGAGCTCCGCGCAGAGCTCAACAAGCTGGTTCTCGTCGAGTCCGCGCAGCTGCTCGGGCGAATTTATATTTTCCAGTATACTCACTTGTGTCTATCCTCAAACAGGCGCTTCCGCGCCCTCTTTGCCGTATTTGCGATCCTTTTTTCCAAAAAGGCGCACAAAGTTATAATAACAAATATCGCCCGCGTTTTCAATACACGCGGGCGATAAATATTCATTATTCAGTGCATATTCAGTTCATGCGGTTTACCAGCATGTTCGCAAGCTCTATCAGCTCTTCCGGGTTTTTGAAGGCTTTTTTCACTGTATCCACAGCATATTCCGTCAGCCGGGAAACACGTCTCTGACATTCTTCGGCGCCCCACAGCGTCATGAAGGTCGTCTTGCCCTCCTTTGCGTCCGAGCCGATGTTTTTTCCAAGCACATTCTCGTCCGCGAGCACATCGAGCATGTCGTCGCGTATCTGGAACGCCGTGCCGAGCGCGGCGCCGTATATGAGCGCGGCCTCGATCTGTTCCTCGTCCGCTCCGCCGCACACCGCGCCCATGGCGCAGGCCGCCGAGAGAAGCGAGCCGGTCTTTCGGGAGTGGATCTCGGCAAGCTCATCCTCCGTAAGGCTTTTTCCGTCTCCCTCCATATCGAGCTGCTGTCCGCCGCAGATCCCGTCAACCCCGGCCGCACCGGCCAGATATTCCGCGCAGTCGCAGCGCACCTGCGCCGGAAGCGGGCTTCTCATGATAACGCCGAAGGCCTCCGCCTGGAGCGCATCCCCCGCAAGCGTCGCCGTGAACTCGCCGTAGACAATATGGTTTGTCGGCTTGCCGCGGCGCAGGGAGTCGTTGTCCATACAGGGCAGATCGTCATGAATGAGGGAATATGTATGCAGCATCTCAACGGCGCAGGCTGCCGGCAGGGCGCTTTTCGCGTCTCCGCCCGCCGCGGCGCAGAACTCGAGAACGAGCACCGGTCTTATCCTCTTGCCGCCGGCAAGCAGACTATAGCGCATTGCCTCGATCAGCCTGTGCTGGGGCATGTCTTCGTTCCCCGCCATAAACTCCCGCAGCTCGTGCTCTACCAGTTCGCGGTATCTTTCATAGGCAGTCATATATCATTCCTCCGGGTCCAGCGGAAGCTCCTCGGGCGAACCGTCCGCACCCTTGCGGAGCTTCACCACCTTCTGCTCTGCCTCGTCGAGCATTCTGGTGCAGACATTTATAAGGGAAGTACCCTCCTCGAAAAGCTCCAGCGACTCGGCCAGCGGCGCCTCTCCCTTTTCAAGCTTCGTTACGATCTCGCTCAGTCTGGCTATGGACTGCTCAAAGCTCATGTTTTTTTCCATTTTTATTCTTCCTCCGTAACGCGGCAGGCTATGCTGCCGTCCGAAAGGCGCAGGCTCAGCCTGTCGCCGTTTGAGACCTGCTTAACGCTCTTTACAAGCTCTCCGCTTTCCGTTGTCGCAACGGAATAGCCGCGCGTCAGCACTTTCAGCGGGCTGAGCGCGTCAAGCTTTGACGCAAGCGAGATATATTCCTCGCGTTTTTTTGAAAACTTTCTGTGTGCCGCCGTTGCAAGCTTTTCCGAAGCATAGTCCAGCTCCATCCGCTTCTGGTCAACATAGGCCATGGGGCTCGTCATGATCCGGCGGGATGCCAGTTCGCGCAGCCTGTCGGCGCACCGGGCCAGCTTCTTTTCCTCCGCCCTGTCGATGCGCGTCCCCGCCGTTGCGAGCGACGCCAGAAATTCTTCGGCGTCCGGCACCGCCAGCTCCGCCGCGTTTGACGGCGTAGCCGCGCGGAGATCGGCGACATAGTCCGAGATCGTCACATCCGGCTCATGCCCGACGGCGGAGATGACAGGCAGCTCGGAGTCATATATTGCTCTGGCCACCCGCTCGTCGTTAAACGCCCAGAGGTCCTCGATAGACC
>CAKSXP010000020.1 GCA_934515035.1 uncultured Oscillospiraceae bacterium | reverse complement strand
ACACCAGATCGCGAGCCACTCTTACAGTCACCCGTGGCTGACGAAGCTTTCCGACGACGGAGTCCGCAGCGAGATCGGAAAGACCGACTCCGCGCTCGACCGCATTCTCGGCGAGGGCGACTGGATGGTGCGCCCGCCCTACGGCGACGGAGCGTATTCCTCCCGCATACAGGGCCTGATCGACGCGCCGCTCATAACCTGGTCCGTCGACCCGACCAACGGCGTATATCCCGCAAGCGAGGAAAAGCTTTACAGCGGCATTATAAACTCCGTCAGCGACGGCAGCATCATCCTGCTCCACGACGCGCACGGAATGGCAAACGTGAACGCCGCCCTGCGGGCTATCGACACCCTGCGCGCGCAGGGCTATGAGTTCGTGACCGTGAACGAGCTTTTCCGCCTCAAGGGCATCGTGCCCGCCGCCGGACACACCTATACCAGGGCGGAAGGCACGGCCTCCGTTTTCTATGACGAGAGCCGTCTGAGCTCCCACTGGGCCTGGGCGGACATATCCTATGTCCAGAAGCACGGCGTCATGCAGGGCGACGGCGTCGGTTTCAAGCCGAACGAGCACCTGACGCGCGCCATGGCCGTTACGATACTCTACCGCGCCTGCGGCTGTCCCGAGCCCGCGGCGGACGGCCCCGTTTTCAGCGACGTCCCGGCAAACGCCTGGTATTCCGCCGCCGTCGCCTGGGCCGGCGGAGCCGGCATCGCGGAGGGCTACGGCAGCGGGCGCTTCGGCCCGAACGACGAGGTGACGCGCGAACAGATGTTTACGCTTGCCGCGCGCGTCTGCGCCCTTCCGGGAGAGTGTCCGAAGTCCCTGAACGATTACACGGACGACGACCGCATAAGCTCCTGGGCCTTTGAGAGCGCCGCGCTGCTGCGCGTGAACGGCTTCCGCTCCGCGAACGACGTTGAGCTTCTCCGTCCGCAGAGCGCCATGACCCGCGCGGAGTGCGCGGAACTGATACACTGGATGATGGAAAGGGAGGCTTTTCCCAATGTATGAAAAACTGACTCTGCCCAATGGCGTACGCATCGTTTATGAACACATCGCCCACGTCCGCAGCGTCTCCGCCGGCATATTCGTCGGGGTCGGTTCCCGCTGCGAGCGCCCCGCGGAAAACGGCGCGGCGCACTATATCGAACACATGCTCTTCAAGGGCACGGACACGCGCACGGCCTCGGAGCTGGCCTTCGAGATGGACGCGATCGGCGGACAGATAAACGCCTGCACGACGCGCGACAGCACCTGCTTCCACGCCCGCGTGCTGGACAGCCACCTCGGCCGCGCGGCGGACATTCTGTGCGACATGTTCTTCAACTCCCGCTTCGACGAGGCGGACGTTTGCAGCGAACGCAGCGTTATAAACGAGGAGATCGACATGTATGACGACGTGCCGGAGGACATCGTTATCGAACGGCTGATGAAAAAGTGCTTCCCCGGCGCGCTGGGCCGTCCGATACTCGGCACCCCCGCGACGCTGGAAAAGCTGGACGGCGGCGCTCTGCGCGCATTCAAGAACGAGCATTACACGCCCGACAGGATAGTCGTCGCGCTCTGCGGATCGTTTGATGACGGCGCCATAACCTCTCTGGCAGAGCGCTTTTCCGCGCTGGAGCCGAAAAAGGCGCGCCGCCCCGCGAAGGGAGCCTACCGCCCGGCCGTTTACATCAAGAAGAAGGCGACGGAGCAGAACCAGCTCTGCCTCGGCTTTGAGGGTGCGCCGTCCTCCGACCCGGACCGCTACGCCCACCAGCTGATGTCGCTGATCCTCGGCGGCGGCATGTCCTCGCGCCTGTTCCAGACCGTGCGCGAGAAAAACGGACTCTGCTACTCGATATATTCGTTCTCATCCTCGTTCTCTGACACGGGCCTTTTCGGCATCGCAACGGCGCTCGACCGAGAAAACGACCGCCGCGCGCTGGCGCTCATACGCGGCGAGCTTGAAAGGATGCGCAATGAGGGCGTGTCGGCGGAGGAGCTTGACAGGGCGCGCGAACAGGCAAAGTCAAACATCGTTATCGGCCTTGAGTCCACCTCCGCGCGCATGAACCGCCTCGGCTACGGCGAGCTGGTGCACGGCCGCTGCTCCGATACGGACGAGCTGATAAGCCGCTACGACTGCGTAACGCGGGAGGACATCCTGCGCTCCGCGCAGAGACTGCTCGACCCCTCCCGGATGAGTCTTTCCGCCGTCGGACGGCTGGCTCCGGAGGAGGAATATCTGAAGATATTCGAATAACGCGCAAAAAAAGAGCGCGCCTTTCGGCACGCCCCCGCAGCACCGCCGACCCTCCGGGCGGCGGTCCGGCTCCCGCCGGTCAGACATCAGGCGCCAAGCGCCTCCACCCGCCGCCTGATATACGGCTGGACCTCGTCGATACCTATCCCGAGCGCGACGGCAAGCTCTCCGTGGAGAAGCTCCTCCGCACGTCTCATATACCGCTCGTCGACCTGCCCGAACTTCTTCCGCTGCTGTTCAAGCTCCTTCCTCTTGCTGTAAAGCGACATCAGCATACAGACGAGCTCCCGGCAATCGTGACTGCGTATGACCGCCTCATAATGCTCGGCAAGCTGGCGCAGAACGCGGTTATGGTAGCTCTCCGCACAGATGGAGGGGATCTCGTCGATGAGCGCCTCGGCGTCCTCGCGGGATATGACGGGGCGCATAAAGACCTTCCGGTTGTCCGCGGGCGTAAATATTGTGCAGTCACGGAAAACAGGGCTCAGCTCATAGTAAAGACGCCCCTTTTCCTTTGGATCCTTTGACGGCGCTATGCCCTTGACCCGGCACACGCCGCTGCTTCCGTATACGATAATGTCCCCGACTTCAAACACTCTTTTCACCCTTTCAAAAAAGCGGCCTGCCCGGCCGCACTGCGTTATATGTACCCTCGGTCGACAAGCCACTGTCTGTTTCTGTCAGCCAATGGTATTATAACACGGAAAATTTTTTGATGTAAGAAAAACTTTCCGCCCTCTTGACGTGGGTGCTATAATTAAATAGAAATAAAAAAGCAAAAGAGGTAATAATATATGACAAAAGTAACGATTTTTTCCGGATTTCTCGGCGCCGGAAAGACGACGCTCATCAAAAAGCTTCTTGCCGAGGCATGGCAGGGCGAAAAGGTCGTCCTGATCGAAAACGAATTCGGCGAGATCGGCATTGACGGCGGCTTCCTGCGCGAGGCCGGTGTTGAGATAACCGAAATGAACAGCGGCTGCATCTGCTGCAGTCTCGTCGGCGACTTCGGCCGCGCGCTGGAGCAGGTCACGGAACAGTTCCACCCCGACCGCATCCTGATCGAGCCGTCCGGCGTCGGCAAGCTTTCGGACGTTGTCGCCGCCGTTGAAAACAGCTCCGCGGAGCTGGCCATCGTCAGCAAGACCGTCGTCGTTGACGCCGTCAAGTGCAAAATGTACGCCAAAAACTTCGGCGAATTCTATAACGACCAGATCGAGTCCGCCTCCGCCATCGTCCTCAGCCGCAGCCAGAAGCTCTCCGCCGAAAAGCTTGCCGACTGCGAAAAGCTTCTGCGCGAGCACAACGCCGACGCCGCCATCGTCACCACGCCCTGGGACGAGCTGGACGCCGCGGCGCTTCTGCGCGCGATCGAACCGGAGCAGAGTCTGGAGCAGCTTCTGCGCGAACAGGAGGAGCACGCCCACGAGCACCATCACCATCATGACCATGACCACGGCGACGACTGCACCTGCGGCTGCCATGACCATGACCACGAGCATGAGCACGAGCATGAACACGAGCATGAACATGAACATGAACACGAACACGGCGAGGGCTGCACCTGCGGCTGCCACGACCACGACCATCATCACCACCATCACCACGACGGTGAGCACGACGCGGACGAGGTCTTTACGACCTGGGGCTTTGAAAGCTCAAAGTCCTTCAGCGAGGAAGAGCTCAACGCCGCGCTCGAGGCACTCGACAGCGGCAAATACGGCACGGTCCTGCGCGCGAAGGGCATCGTCCCCTGCACCGACGGCGGAAAGTGGCTGCACTTCGACTACGTTCCCGAGGAGCACGAGCTGCGCCGCGGCGCCGCCGACTATACCGGCCGCCTGTGCGTGATCGGCGCGGCGCTGAACGAGGCCGCGCTCGCGGAGCTCTTCGGCGCGCCCGACAAGAGGTGACCGCGGTGAAAAAAGCCATTCCCGTATATCTCTTTCTTGGTTTTCTCGAGAGCGGCAAGACAAAGTTCATCCAGGAAACGCTGGAGGACGAGCGCTTCAACACCGGCGAGAAAACGCTTCTTCTCATGTGCGAGGAGGGCATCGAGGAATATGCTCCGGATCAGTTTTCCTCCGCGGCCGTCCACATCGTCTCCGTCGAGGACAAGGAACAGCTCACGAAGGAATTTCTTGAGCAGGCCGCCGCGAAAATACGCGCCGAGCGCGTCATCATCGAGTACAACGGGATGTGGGAGCTTCAGACGCTGGGCGAGGCGCTGCCCGAATCCTGGCGCATCTATCAGATACTGCTGACGATCGACTCTTCGACCTTCCCCGTATATCTTCAGAACATGCGCCAGCTGACCGTTGACAAGCTGCGCAACGCCGAGGACGTCATCTTCAACCGCGTCACGGAGGACACCGACCGCGCGATGCTCCACCGCAGCGTGCGCATGGTCAACCGCCGTGCACAGATGATGTATGAATACACCGACGGCACGGTCACCGGGGACGACATCGTCGACGAGCTTCCCTTCGACCTCGATGCGGATGTGATCGACATAAAGGACGAGGATTACGGCATCTGGTATCTGGACGCGGCCGAGGACCCGTATAAATACAAGGGCAAGACCGTGCGCTTCCGCGCGATGAGCTGTCATTCAAAGAAGATACCGGCGAACTGCTTCGTGCCCGGACGTTTCGGCATGACCTGCTGCGTAGAGGACATAACCTTCGTCGGCTTTATCTGCGATCCGGGAAAGTTCGCCGTGCCGGAGCACCGCTCCTGGGTGTATGTTACAGCCAGATGCGACGTAAAGAAGCACAAGACCTACAACGGCGAGGGCCCGTGGCTGATGCTGACGGACATCGAATACAACGTCGACCCGCCCGAGGACGAGCTTGTGTATTTCACCTGATGATATTTAAAAATATCTTTCCTGCTTCCATCTGATAAGGAAAGGCAAAAGTCTGTTTAAAACCCCGGTCTGTGCCTAATATACAGACCGGGGTTTCCAATATGGGCTATGCATGAATAGGCGAGCATTAATACCTGTCATCCATATTTAGGAGAGAAACCTGCATAAATTGCATAGTATATTGGACTTGAATATACATCCTAGATTTATACATTCTTATCCCCCTATCTTTCTCTCATCATACCTAAAGTTCACATCTTACTTAACGCGCTCACTGCTCCAGGTGCTCAGCGCGGCGCATATCAGCTCAACGCTTCCGTCGATGCCGAACATGCCGCTGTCCACGGCGAGGTTGAAATACTTCGTATTGCCCCACTCGCGGCCCGTAAAATGTCGGTAATGCCTTGCGCGGGCGAGGTCCGTTTTCTCCATGTCATCCCGGGCAAGCTCCGGGCTGACGCCGCATTTTTCGGCGATGCGCGCCGTTCTGAACTCCGGCTTCGCGTGGACAAAGATGCGGAAGCTGTTCGGGTCGTTATACAGCAGATAGTCCGAGCAGCGGCCGACAATAACACAGGACCCGCCCTGTGCGGCAATGCGGCGGAGGATGCGACCCTGCGCGGCAAAGAGCTTTTCCAGCGGCGGGAGCTCCTCGTTGAACATTGCATAGCCGCTCGTCATAAAGTCGTAAACGACGCTGTGGCTCATCCGCTGCTCGTGGCGGCGGATAAATTCCTCCGAAAGCCCGCTCTCCGCGCTCTCGAGCGGGATGAGCTGTTCGTCGCCGTAGAAGTGCAGCCCCAGCTTTTCCGCGAGCTTCCGGCCGATCTCATATCCGCCGGAGCCGAATTCGCGCCCGATGGAGATGACCATTTTTGGCTCCGTCACGGAGTCCGGCGTCTCGCCTATGGCGCGGTCGAGCCTGGTTTCGCGCCCGACGAAGCGCAGAAGCGCGTTCTGGCACAGGCGCTGCATGCGCTTCATTACAAATCCGACCGTGAGCGCGCAGATGACCGTGCCCTCGCGCACGCCGACCAGCGCATGGAACCAGATGAGCGAGGCGGCGGCGGATACGGCGACCATGCAGCAATCGGTTATTATCTTGCACGTTGCAACCGGCAGCCCTGTCTTTTTTGACACCGCAAGCGACAGTCCCTCTCCCGGCGTCGGCAATATCTGCGGCGCGAGATAAAGCATGACGCCGAGCGCGACAAGCGGCACGCTGCACAGCAGGAAAACCATGCGCATGATATAAGTCTGCGGCGCGGAAATGAAAGCAAGCAGCTTCGTCGCCAGCGTCACCAGCAGGCCGAAGAAGAATGACGCCGCGATCTGAAGCAGCATCTCCGCCTTGAAATCGCGCCGCAGGATAAGCAGCTCCACGGCTATATACAGGCAGTATGTCCCGGTCGTGCATAAGCCCAGTCCAAGCCCGGTTATATTGCTGGTCACGTTTGCAAGGCAGGTCACGGGGCTGACGCCAAGCGCCGATTTGACCGAAAAAACTACGCCAAGCGCCATTATGAAAAGACCCGCGCAGTAAACCAGCGCGCGTCTTGCCCAGAGCTTTATATCCTCTTTCTTCATTTATATATCCCACTTTGATAGCTTTTATTAATCACATGATATATAATTTTAATCAAGATATCAACATCAAATGTCGCCTTCGGTGCAAAAATCTTGCGCCTGCCCCGCCGCTGTGTTAAGATGAATTGATTGCTTATTCTTATTTGATTACATATTCTGGAGGATGCCAACCATGACGATTGCGGAAAAAAGCCTTGCGCTGCACTATGAAAAGCGCGGAAAGATCGAGATTCGCTCAACCGTTCCGGTGAAGAACGCGGAGGATCTGTCGCTTGCCTATACCCCCGGCGTTGCACAGCCCTGCCTTGAGATAAAGGACGACATTGCCAAATCCTACGAGCTGACGCGGCGCTGGAACATGTGCCTTGTCGCAACGGACGGCTCCGCCGTGCTCGGCCTCGGCGACATCGGGCCGGAGGCGGGAATGCCCGTCATGGAGGGCAAATGCGTGCTGTTCAAGGAATTCGGCGGAGTTGACGCCTTCCCCCTCTGCATAAAGAGCCACGACGTGGACGAGATCGTGAACACGATATACCTCATCTCCGGCTCCTTCGGCGGAGTCAACCTTGAGGATATCTCCGCGCCGCGCTGCTTTGAGATCGAGCGCAAGCTGAAGGAAAAATGCGACATTCCCATCTTCCACGACGACCAGCACGGCACGGCGATCATAACCCTCGCGGGGCTCACCAACGCGCTGCGCGTAACCGGAAAGAAGAAGGAAGAGGTATCCGTCGTCATCAACGGCGCGGGCGCGGCGGCTATTTCCATCGCACGGCTGCTGCTGACCGCGGGCTTTGCGGACATCACGCTCTGCGACCGCGCGGGCGCGATCTATGACGGGCGCGCCGAGCACATGAACGAGGTCAAGCAGCAGATGGCGAAGGTCACTAACCCGCAGCGAAAGACCGGCTCCCTCGCGGACGCCGTCGCGGGCGCGGATATATTCATCGGCGTGTCCTCCGCGGGCGTGCTCACAACGGATATGGTGAAAACAATGGCGAAGGACGCGGTCGTTTTTGCCTGCGCCAACCCGACGCCGGAGATATTCCCGGACGAGGCAAAGGCCGGCGGCGCGCTCGTCGTTGCTACGGGGCGCAGCGATTACCCCAACCAGATCAACAACGTGCTGGCGTTTCCGGGCGTCTTTCGCGGCGCGTTCGACGTCCGCGCGAGCGACATAAACGACGAGATGAAGCTTGCGGCCGCCCGTGCGCTGGCAGAGCTCATCGCCCCGGAAGAGCTCTCCCCGGACTATATCATCCCCGCGGCCTTTGACAGCCGCGTCGGTCCCGCCGTTGCCGCCGCCGTCGCGGAGGCCGCGCGCAGAAGCGGCGCCGCAAGGCTCTGAGCGGAGGAACATATGAAGCATTTTGAACTTAATAAAAGATTTTTCGGCAAAACGCTGATCCTGATGCTGCCCGTCATCCTTCAGCAGCTCATCACCATCGGCGTGAACTTTCTGGACAACGTCATGATAGGCAGCTTCGGCGAGACCCAGATCGCCGCGGCCGCCTTCGCCAACCAGTTCTATTCGTTTTTCCAGTTCATCTGCATGGGGCTCGGCTCCGGCGCGGTCGTGATGTCCTCCCAGTTCTGGGGCAGGCAGGACCACGGCTCCATGCGCGTCACCGCGGCGATGGCGATGCGCGTCACGATAGCCATCTGCGCCCTGTTCACGCTCGTTTCCGTGGCCTTTCCCTCGGTGATACTGCGGATATTCACCAACCAGGAGGCGGTCATCTCCGCCGGCACGCCGTATATGCGGCTTATCGGCCTGACCTTCCTGCTGTCCGGCCTGTCCTCGACGGCGACCTATCTTCTGCGCTCGGTCGGAAAGGTCAACATTCCGCTCATCGGCTCGGCGGGCGCTTTTTTCCTGAACCTGTTTTTCAACTGGGTGTTCATCTTCGGAAAGCTCGGCGCGCCGAGGCTGGAGCTTGTCGGCGCGGCGGTCGGAACGATCATCGCCCGCGTGTTTGAGTTCGGCTTCGTTTTCGGCTATTATGTGTTCCGGGACGACCGTTTTGCCTTCCGGCTGAAGCACTTTGCGCTGTCCTCCGGCAGTCTGCGCAGTCAATACATCAAATACAGCATCCCCGTGCTCGTGAGCGACACGCTCCTGGGGCTCAGCCTGTCCCTTGCGAGCGTCATAATCGGCCACATCGGCGAGGGGATATCCGCCGCCAACTCCATAGTGTCCTCCATGGTCCAGCTGCTGACGGTGTTTAACGTCGGAATGGCCGGAGCCTCGGCCATCGTCATCGGCAACACGATCGGCGAGGGCGATATTGCCCGCGCAAAGCGCGAGGGAAACTCCTATAACCTTTTGTCCTTTATCTTCGGCGCGGTCATGGTGATACCCGTGCTGCTGCTCGAGGGGCCGTATATGAGCCTTTACAGCGTTTCGGAGCAGACACGGGCCATCGCGCACAGCATGTTCCTGATCTGCTGCGCCTCTCTGCCGCTTCAGACCGTGGCCTATGTCATATCCAAGGGCGTTCTTCGCGGCGGGGGCGACACCCGCTTCCTCCTGTTTGCCGACAGCAGCTGCGTCTGGCTCATTTCGCTGCCGCTCGGCGCGCTGGCCGGGTTTGTCTGGAACCTCAGCCCCGCGTGGGTATACTTCCTTCTGAACGTCGAGTTCCCGCTCAAGGGCATCGTCTGCTTCATCCGTTACTGCACGGGAAAGTGGATAAAGGTAATAACCGCGGAAGCGTGAGTTTTATATCGCGGTACAGTTCTTTTACAGACTAAAAAAGAGTCAAATGAGAGCTTTGCTCTCATTTGACTCTTTTTCCTATCTTATTGACCAGTATCTGCGCGCATATGCCGGTGAACAGGCCCGTTATGACGCCGGAAACGACGAGCACCGGGAAATACGCCGCTATCGCGGGCGTCTTTGTCACGAGCACCGCAACGATTATCTGCCCGGCGTTGTGAAGCACCGCGCCTATTGCCGAGCAGACCCAGATCTGCCGCGAAGTCAGAACGCGCCGCAGAAGCAGCATCGCAAGCCAGCACAGAAGCCCGCCGCCGAGGCTGTACATCAGCATGAGCGCCTGTCCCGCGAATATCGACCCGAGCAGGATGCGCACAAGGAGTATCATCAGCGCATCAAGCGGGCCGAGAACGAACATGGCATAGACCGTGATTATGTTCGCAAGCCCCAGCTTCACGCCCTGTATCGGGACCGGGGAGGGTATCTGCGCCTCCGCAACGAAGATGACAAGGGCTATCGCGGTAAGGAGCGACATATATACAAGCTTTTTCGTTTTCATTGTTTCTCCCTCCGCGTCAGCCGGAAACGCCGTCAATGCTGCCGGTACCGCTTATCTCGATCACGAGCCGGTTCGGCAGGCAGACGACCGGCACCGTGCCGTTTGATATCCACCCCTGATGCACGCAGACGCGGTCCGGGCAGTCGGCGTCCGACACGCATATGCGCCCCGGCTCGACCGTGACCGTGTTCGTCCCGCCGTCCGGCCCCGTGACAGTAAAGGAATATTCCTCCGTAACGAGAGAAAGCTCAATTGTCTCCACAAGCTCGCCGTCGGAATATATCCGCGCCGTCGTGCCCTCGCTGCCGTGCAGGACAAAATATGACCCCACCGCCGCGGCGCAGAGCACCGCGGCGAGAAGGATTATCCAGAATCTGTTCGACCTCATCGCGTCACCACCGTGATCTCCGCGTCCGCGTCCGTGGGCGTGAACACCTTTGCTATGCCCTCGGTCACGGTGATGCCGCCGTCCGTCCCGATAAGGACCATCTCAAAATCGGAGCTTTCGCGCCAGAGCGCCGCGGCCCTTTCCGCGCCCATGACAAAAACGGCGGTGGACAGCGCGTCGCAGACAAGGCCGCTTTTGCCCACTATCGTTGCGGAGGCAAGGCCGCTGTCCGCGCTCTGCCCGGTCGTGGGATCGATTATATGATGATGTGTCTTTCCGTTTTCGTCCGTGAAAAAGCGTTCATAGCCGCCGCTCGTGACGACGGCGCAGCCGCTGACGGCCAGAGTCCCGGCGTATCCGCCGCCCTCCGGCGACTGCACGGCTATCACCCAGTCCGAGCCGTCCGGCTTTGAGCCGATCAGCTGAATGTTATGGCCCAGATTCAGAAGAGCGGAGCGAACGCCCATGCCGGAGAGCATTTCCGCCAGCCTGTCGGCCGTATATCCCTTTGCCACGGCGCCGAGGTCCAGCTCCATGCCGTCAGGCAGGGTAACGGCCCCGTTTTCGACGGATACGCGGGTATAGTCCACGTTTTCAAGCAGCCCGGCGATCTCCTCCGCGGAGGGAACGCGGTATTCCCCCGTCGTGAAGCCCCAGGCTCTCACCACGGGATAGACCGTAATGTCCAGCGCGCCGTCCGTTCTCCGGCACATCTCCAGCGCCTTTTCTATCAGCTCCGCCGTCTCCGCCGAAACGGCGGTCGGCGCGCCGCCGGAAGCGTTCACGGCGTATATCTCGCTGTCCGCGTCCGTCACGGACAGCTTTTTTTCAAGCCCTTCGACCTCCGCGCGGCAGGCGTCCGCCGCCGCCTGCGCTTTCGCGCCGTAAACGCTGACGGACATCACCGTGTCCATAGCAAGGAAGGTCGTTTCCGCCTTCTTTTCCGCACAGCCGGAAAATGTCAGGGCACAGAGCGCGCAGAGCGCCGCAATGCCGCGTTTCAAGAATCGTTTTTCCATAAAAGAATGTATTCCCCAGTTTCTCCTTCAAGATATACGGCCTCCGCGTCCCGGTGCAGAAGCTCCCGCGCGGGCGTCTCCGCCTCATAGCGGACGCAGGTGCCGCAGCTTGAGCTGAGAGCGCGCGGCACGGGGCACATCCGCGCTTTTATTCTGCCGCCGCACAGCTTTTTGAAGCTGGCCTGCGCCGCGAAATGCGTGAAAAAGGTCGCGGTATACCGGTTCATCTGCGCCTGAGGCTGAGGGTCCATTCGCCCTCCGCGCCCTTTTCGGCGGCCACCTCGTAGCCGTTGTTATTGCCCAGACGGGTTATGTTGCCGACGGCGCAGGGATCATCGACAAGAACGGTCAGTGTCTCGGGTTTGTTCTTCTTTATCTCCTTCTGCACCATTGCCGCGGGCATGGGGCAGAGCAGTCCTCTTGCATCGATCATTTATGCATCCTCCTTTTTGATATGTATAGCCGAGATGACAAGCAGCAGGCAGAGCGCCGCGATAACGGCGATCTTTCCGGCGTGGGACGGCCCGCCGACTATGTATTCCCCGGCCTCGCTGACGCTGTCAGCGCTGCCCGCAAGGCCGAAGCCATGGGATATCGCCGCGCCCGCCATCATGCCGAGGACGGTGACGGCGGAGTCGGAGTTTCCGCTTCCGGCGAGGATGAGCTGGCGCAGCGGGCAGCCGCCCAGAAGCACGGAGCCCCAGCCGACGACGGTCATGCCCAGCAGGTTCCACAGATGCGCGCTGTGCGCGACAGGCTGGCTCCGGAAGCCGAGCTTGAAGCTGCCGAGGATGAGGTTCCCGGCGATGGAAACGGCGATGAGCACGATAAAGCCGGAGATGAGCGTGAAGTCGCGGAACATGACGGCGTCGCGTATGCCCCCGGCCATGCAGGTCCTCGCGCGCTGGCAGAGCGCGCCGACGATGAGCGAAACGGCAAAGGCCGCGATGACCGGCGCGCGCATGGAGCCGGGCCCGGCCTCGCTGGATTTAAACAGCGTCGGAACGGCGCAGGCGAGCACGAACAGCACCAGCGCCGCGGCGGGGAAGGCAAGGCCCTCCGCCTTCGCCGTTCTGTAGGCGCGGCCGAGACTGAAGCCGCGGCGGATGAAAACGACGCCGAGCAGGATACCGGCGGCAAAGCCAACCAGTCCGACGAGCGCGTTGAGGTCGCCGCCGCCGATGCGCAGAGCCATGCGCAGCGGGCAGCCGAGGAAGCACAGCGCGCCGATCATGACCAGAGCGCCGAGCACAAAGCGCGTGAACGGAGCCGAGCCCGCGCGCGGACCGAACTCGCGCGTGCACAGCGCCATGATGCATGCGCCGAGCACGAGGCCGATCGTCTCCGGCCGGACATACTGGACCTTGTCCGCCTGGTGCAGGCCGAGCGCGCCCGTCGTGTCACGCAGGAAGCAGGCGATGCAGAAGCCCATGTTCGCGGGGTTTCCGAGCTTCGTCAGCAGCAGCGCCGCCAGCGCGAGCACCGCGCCCGCGGCAAGCACGAGCCAATTTGTTTTTTTCATAGTTCTCTCTCTCCTTTTTGTGGTATACTGGATCTATGAAAACGATCTATATGGACAACGCGGCGACCTCTTTCCCCAAGCCCGCGGGCGTGGGAGAGAGCATGCTGCGATATATTACGGAAGTCGGCGCGACGGTGAATCGCGCGTCCTACGGCCCCGCGCAGGAGGCGGAGATGACGCTGTTCGGCCTGCGCGAAAAGCTCTGCGCCCTTTTCGGCTTTGACTCGCCGCAGAACGCGGTCATGACCTCCGGCGCGACGGCCGCGCTGAACATGGCGATAAAGGGCTTTCTGCGCCCCGGCGACCACTGCGTCGTCAGCTCGATGGAGCACAACGCGGTCATGCGCCCGCTGCGCGGCCTTGAAAAGCGCGGCGTTTCGCTGAGCATTGCCGCGGCGGCCCCGGACGGCCGCCTCAGTCCCGAGGCGGTCGAACGCGAATTTCGCGCAAACACCCGCCTTTTCGTCCTCTGCCACGCCTCGAACGTATCCGGAACGGTGCAGGACGCCGCGGCCTTCGGCGCGTTGTGCCGGGAATACGGGGTCCACTTTCTGCTCGACGCGTCGCAGAGCGCCGGGCACATTCCCGTGGATTTCGGAAAAATGGGCCTCTCCGCGCTCGCCGTGCCCGGCCACAAGGGCCTGCTCGGCCCCTCCGGCATCGGCGCGCTGCTGGTCCGCGAGGACTTTGCACAGCGGCTCGAGCCGCTCGTCGAGGGCGGAACGGGCTCCTTCTCCCATCTGGAAACACAGCCGGAGATCATGCCGGACAGGCTCGAAGCCGGAACGCCGAACATTCCGGGCATCTACGGCCTTGACGCGGCGCTGGACTTTCTGATGAAAACAGGCGTTGAAACGGTGCGCGCGCACGAAAAGGCGCTGCTGGACCGCTTTCTCTCCGGCCTTGAAGCGATCCCCTCCGCGCGCGTTGCCGGCACGCCGGACACGGCGGTCGTCTCGCTCGATTTTCCGGGCCGGGACAACGCCGAACTGGCCGACAGGCTGGCGCGGGAGTTCGGCATCATGACCCGCTGCGGGCTGCACTGCGCGCCGGCGGCTCACAGGACGCTCGGCACCTTTCCGCGCGGCACCGTCCGCTTCTCCATGGGGTATTACAGCACGGAAGAGGAGATCGACGCGGTCCTTTCCGCGATTGCTTCCCTATAGTCACCGCACAGTCAGACCAGACTTATCCTTGCTCCGCCCGAATATTCCGCGACCGTTCCGACGCGCTCTGCCGCCGGGACGGTTTTTTTCATCTCCGCAAGCATGGGCTCCGCGTCGTCCGGGTGCACGGCGATCAGCAGCCCTCCGGAGGACTGCGGGTCATACAGAACGTCCTGGATCTCCAGCGGGACGGCGCCCGCCTCCACATATTTCTCCGCGAACTCGCGGTTGCGGTACATGCCCGCGGGCAGTATTCCGTCGCGCGCAAGCTCGATTGCTTCGCCGAAAAGCGGTATCCCGGCCGTATCGAAGCGTATCGCGGCGTCCGAGCCCTGCGCCATCTCGCAGGCATGGCCGAGAAGTCCGAAGCCGGTCACGTCCGTGCAGGCGTGGACGCGGTATTTTACCATGACGTCGCGCGCCGCGCGGTTGAGCTGCGTCATCTGGCCGAACGCCGCCTCCAGCGCCTCCGGGGACGCCAGCTCCGCCCTTGCGGCGGTCATGATTATGCCGACGCCGAGCGCCTTTGTGAGTATCAGAACGTCGCCGGGGCGCGCGCCGCTGTTCGTCAGGACGCGGTCGGGGTGGACGAAGCCCGTCACGGCGAGACCATACTTCGGCTCGTCGTCGAAGATGCTGTGTCCGCCGGTGATGATCGCGCCCGCCTCATAGGCCTTGTCGTAACCGCCGCGGAGAATCTGGTGAACCGTGTCCTTTTCCATCTTCT
>CAKSXP010000019.1 GCA_934515035.1 uncultured Oscillospiraceae bacterium | reverse complement strand
GGACAGACGCTCATCCGCGTCACGGACGACGGCTGCGGCATGTCGCCGGAGGATGCGGGGATCGCTTTTCTGCGCCACGCGACGAGCAAGCTGCGCGACGAGCGCGGGCTGGAGGCGATATCGACCCTCGGCTTCCGCGGCGAGGCTCTCGCGGCGATAAGCGCCGTTTCGCGTATAGAACTGCTCACGCGCGAAAGGGGAGCAAAGAGCGGCACCAGGCTGGTGCTCGACCATGGCGAGATCATGGAGATGCACGAGGCGGGGTGCCCGGAGGGCACGACCATAACCGTGCGCGACCTGTTTTACAACACTCCGGCAAGACGCAAATTCCTCAAGACCGACAGGGCGGAGGGAGCCTACTGCGTGAACCTTGCGCTGCGCTGCGCTCTCGGCCGGCCGGACATATCCGTGCGCTGCCTGCGTGACGGGAAAGAGGAGTTTTTCACCGCCGGGGACGGCCGGGCAGAATCCTGCGTTTACAGCCTTCTCGGCCGCGACATGGCGAAAGCCATGCTCGCCTGCGAGCTTGAAAGCGACGGGGTGTCCGTCCATGGCTTTGTCTCCGCGCCGCACGCGGGACGAGGCAGCCGCTCGATGCAGTTTTTCTTCGTCAACGGGCGCGCGATACGCTCGGCCACGCTCCAGGCGGCGGTCGAGCAGAGCTATAAAAACACGCTTCTCACGGGGCGGTTTCCCGCCTGCGTCATATATATCGACGTGAACTTCGGCAGCGTGGACGTAAACGTCCATCCGACAAAGAACGAGGTCAAGTTTTCCGAGGAGAAAAAGATATTCGACGCGGTGTATTACGCCAGTCTCGGCGCGCTTGACAGCGAGAGAAAAACCGCGGAGATAAAGCTGTCGCCGGGTACGGAAAAGGCGCTGTCCTGCGCCGCGCGGGAATACGTTTCAGCGCCCGCCGCTTCCGTGTCCGCCGCTCCCGCCGCGGCCCGGACGCCCGTGCCAGCGCCGAAAAAGGAATTTTTCCGCTCCATGTCCGCAGAACAGTACCGCATCGAAACGGCACCGCAGCAGCACTCCGTCGTCAGAAGCTATTCCGCTCCGTTCAGCGTCTCCGCGCCCGCGCCCAAACCCGCGCCGGAGCCGGATACCGCTCCGCCCGAACCTGCAAAGGCGCCGCCCGCGGAGCCGGAGAACATATCGGCGGAACCGGAGACGGAGCCTGTCCGCGTGATTGGCGAGGCGCTGGGTACATATATAGTCGTCGAAAAGGGCGAGGAGCTCATCCTCATAGACAAGCACGCCGCGCACGAGCGCATACTTTTTGACCGCCTGCGCGGGGAACGCACCGGGGTGATGAGCCAGAGCCTGCTTGCGCCGGTCGTCTGGCAGTGCGGCGGCGACAGTCTAGAACTGCTTGCGGAAAACCGAGAACTTCTTGAAAAGCTCGGGTTTGAGATAGACACATATGGCGAAAATGCCGCCGTTATCCGCGCCGTGCCGTCCGATCTTGTGGGAGAGGAAAAGGCCGCCGTCGAGGAAATATGCGAAAAACTGCGTCTCGGCGGAACGCCGGAGTCCAGGCTGGATGAGATACTCCATACCGTTGCGTGCAAGGCGGCGATAAAGGCCGGCAAACGCTCGGATATACGCGAGCTGGAGGCGATCGCCGCGCGGGTCTGCTCGGGCGAGATACGCTATTGTCCGCATGGGCGGCCAGTCGCCGTAACGCTGACGAAAAAGGAACTGGACAAGCAGTTCAAGCGGATAGTGTAGGCTTCCGCGAACGACGCGAACAAAAACAAAAAAGCCGTCGGAGACTTATGTCTCCGACGGCGGGTTCGGGATATTTACTTGTGGTAATAGAGTATTCCGAGGCAATTCGGGCCGCAGTGATTAGAAACGGTGCTGCCTGCCCGTGTGTGGATGATCTCGTCGAACTGCTGGCACTCGGCCACGGTGTCGTAAACCGCCTGGAAGATCTCGTCGCTGACGCCGGAGTCGGTTATGAAAATGCGTCTGGTGTCGATGTCCTCGCGGTTCGCCAGCCTGTCGCGGACGTACTGGACAAGGCATTTTTTCAGCGAGCCGCGGTATTTCTTTGCAACGCCCATCTTTCCGTCCCTCACCTCTATGCAGGGCTTGAGACTGAGCAGATTTGCGCCGAGCGCCGCAACGCCGCTGCACCGGCCGCCCTTCCACAGATACAGGAGGGTATCGATGACGAAGCTGACGTCCAGCTTTTCCTTTCTGTCGCCGAGCACGGCGAGGATCTCTTCGGGGCTCATGCCGCTCTCGGCCATTATGGCCGTGTCGATCGCAAGGTGGGCGATGCCGGTCGAAAGACTGCGGGCATCGACGGGATAGACCCCATCGACCTCCTGGGCCGCGAGGCATGCGTTCTGGTAGCAGGCGGACATGTCGCCGGATATGGTGAAATGGATGACGGCGTCGTATTCGCGGCGCAGCTGAGTGAATTTTTCGATGTAGTCCGCAACGTTGACGGCAGCGGTGGAACAGAGCTTGCCCGTTTTGGAGACGTATTCGAATATATCGTCCGGACCTATCTCGACACCGTCAATGAAGCTTTCTCCGTCCTTGACTATGGAAAGCGGTATGATGGTTATGTTGTATCTGTCGATCAGTTCCTGGGAAAGATCACAGGTGCTGTCGGCCGTGACCTTGATTTTCATGGGAAATCCCTCCTTAGTGGAGTAATTCTATCACATATATTCATAATTGCAAACAAAAAATACAAACCGGAGGAAATGTAATGAAACTTGACCTTACCGATAAGCAGTTTGAACTGCTCAAGGATGTTTTGACGGAATATGCCGAAGAGTGCTATCAGAGCATGTTCGAGCTGCAGCGCACGGCCATCGACGCGGAGGATGAGGCGATAAGGGCCGAATACAACAGGCTCGCCCAGAGCGAAGAGAGCCGCTTCAACGAGGTGCACCAGCTTGCCGACTATATCGAGCGCTACGGTGAGCTTATGAAGGACAGGGACTGATGCCGCCGCGTGTGCTTGTCGTCACGGGGCCTACCGCGACGGGAAAAACGACGCTGGGGGTCGAGTTTGCGCTCGCTCTCGGCGGCGAGGTCGTCTCCGCCGATTCGATGCAGCTTTACCGGCGCATGGATATCGGAACGGCCAAGCCGGCAAAGGAGGAAATGCGCGGGGTCCCGCACCACATGATAGACGCCGCGGACCCGGAAGAGAGCTATTCCGCGGCGAGGTTCTGCCGCGAGGCGGCGGAGCATACGGACGATATAATCGCCAGAGGCAAGCTGCCGGTGATAGTCGGCGGCACGGGACTCTATATCGATTCGCTCATCTCCGGACGGGATTTCGCGGATGAGCCGGGGGATACCGGCCTGCGTGAAAAGCTCTGCGGTGAGTATGACGCTCTCGGCGGCGAGGCGATGCTTTCAAAACTGCGTTCGTTCGACCCGGAGAGAGCGGCAAAGCTGCACCCCGGCGATAAACGGCGCATAGTCCGCGCGATCGAGGTCTATGAGCTGACGGGCGAGACGATAACGGCGCACGACGAGCGGACGAAGGCCATGCCGCCGCGATATGACGCGGTCAGGCTTGCGCTCAGCTTCAGGGACAGGCAGAAACTGTATGACCGCATTGACCGCAGAGTCGACCGGATGATGGAGTCCGGGCTTGTCCGGGAGGTGCAGAGCCTGCTTGACAGCGGCGTCGGACCGGAAACGACCGCGATGCAGGCGATCGGCTACAAGGAGATCGCCCAGGCCCTGCGTGGAGAGATCACGATGGAGCAGGCCGTTGACACTGTGAAACGGGAGTCGCGCCGCTATGCAAAGCGCCAGCTCACCTGGCTGCGGCGGGACAAGACGGTTTTCTGGATCGAATGGGAAAATGAGCCCTGCATGGACTTTGCCCGACGGCATTCGACTGCTTTTCTGAGCGCCCACGGTATAGAATGGTGAGGCATACAAAACACGGCGCAAAGCCGCGTTTTTGTACAATATCACTATTTAACAGGGGCGCGGCTTATGATAAAATCTGAAATAGCCGCTCACCAGAGAGGGAGTTGGCTACAAAAATGCAAAAGACACAGAATCTGCAGGACATGTTTCTGAACCAGGTGCGGATGGACAAGACGCCCATAACCGTTTTTCTGATGAACGGCTTTCAGCTCAAGGGCGTCGTCCGCGGCTTTGACAGCTTTGTTGTCATTGTCGATTCGGAAGGAAAGCAGCAAATGATCTATAAGCATGCTATTTCCACCCTTGTTCCTCCCAAACCGATAACGATCCATCCAACGCAGGAATAGCGAAGGGAAACGACAAGGAGTCAGTGAATGGAAAAAACAGACAAGCTGATAAAAGGTGTTGGAGTGCTGCTCTTTATCGCGATGCTGGCCTATCTCGGCTATTACGCGTGGAACAGCATTACAAACAGCGTCCAGACCGCCCTTGCCGTTTCAACCACCGTTACGATATCGACGCCTGTTTCGGGCCTGATAGTGAGGGAGGAATCGACACTCACCAGCAGCGAACCGAATCTGTACATAACGGCGGAGGACGGCTGTATGCTCGCGGCGGGAGGCACCGCCGCGAGAGCATACAGCGACGAGATCGCGCTCGAGAGAGCGGGAAGGATCCGTGAGCTCCAGCTTGAGATATCGCGCGTTGAGGCCGCGCTTTACGGCGCGACAAGCGAAGACATCGCAATACAGGCCGAGGCTGTTCAGGAAGCAGTCATCTCTCTCAGCGCCGCCGTTGCAAGAGGCGAACTGGACGAGATCGACGTATGCTGCCTGGGCCTCGGCTCGCTCGTTTTCGGCGACGGAGCCGAGGATGCCACCGAGGAACAGCTTGCAACGCTGAAAAGCGAACTGTTCGGGCTGCTGACAAACTCCACGACCGACACAAAGAACATAACGACCGACCGCGCCGGACTCTTTACGACAATGGTAGACGGCTGGGAACAGTTCACCATCGAGGACGTCAAAAACATAACGCCGGAGACTCTGCGCTCGCTCGAGGAGGCGGAGCCCTCCGTGCCCGCGGCGGCTTACGGAAAGCTCGTGACCTCCTTCACGTGGTACTATGCCGCGGTTGTCGACGGAGAATACGCCTCCGGACTGGAGACCGGCGACAGGGTCGTTCTCAACTTCGGCAGGGGCGTGAGCGGCGCCGTCCCTGCGGAGGCCTATGACCTCGGGCCGGAGGACGAGAACGGCGACAGAGTCGTCGTGTTCGCCTGTACTACGGCGCAGGCGGAGACCCTTTCGCTGAGAAAAGCGCAGGCCGAGGTCATATTCAGCGAATACAGCGGGATACGCGTTCCGGCGGAGGCCGTGCATACCGACGAGGAGGACGGCAGCCTGTATGTATACGTCATGACGGGGCTTCAGGCGGAAAGAAAGAACATAACCGTCGTATACGAGGATGAGGATTTCTGTCTTGCAGAGGTCGAGCCGGAGGCGGACGCCCTGCGCGAGGGGAACGAGATAATAACAAAGGCCCGCGACATATATGACGGAAAGGTCATGGATTAAGGACAGGTGATCGTAATGAAGATCGCGGAAAATGTCAGGAATGTAAAGCGGAGGATTGCGGAGGCAGCGCAGTCTGCCGGGAGGGATCCCGCGGAGATAATGCTCGTCGCGGCGACGAAGATGAACACATCCGGGCGCGTGCGCGAGGCGATAGCCGCCGGAGTTGACGCCTGCGGGGAAAACCGCGTTCAGGAGATGACCGAAAAGCTGGCGGAGAATGCCTATGAGGGCGCGCCGCTGCATTTTATCGGACATCTTCAGAAAAACAAGGTCAAACAGGTGGTCGGAAAGGTGCAGCTCATCGAATCGGTCGATTCGCCGGAGTTGCTGCGCCTTATCTCCGCCCGTGCGGTCTCGCTTGGAATAAGGCAGGAAATACTGCTGGAGCTGAACATCGGCGGCGAACAGGCAAAGACCGGCGCGCCGGTCGGACTGCTGCCCCAAATGCTGGAGCTTGCCGGTGAACTCGACGGAGTTTTTGTCAGAGGACTTATGGCAATTCCACCCATTTCGTCTGAAAAGGGCGCAAACAGGCCATATTTTAGCCGTATGTATCAGCTTTTTGTTGACAACATGAAGAAAAAATATAATAATGTATCCATGGATTTTCTGTCTATGGGCATGAGCGGCGATTTTGAGGACGCCATTGCGGAAGGCGCGAACATGATACGTGTCGGCACCGCCATATTCGGAATGAGAAACTATGCCCCGGAGGTAAAGATATAATGGGATTTCTAGATAAGCTCAAAGAGATAACAAAACCATATGATGACGACGAGGATTTCCTCGATGAAATGGAGGACGGGGAGCCCGCCTCCGCGCCGGTGTCCGAACCGGCGGCCGCGCCGCGCCAGAGCTATTCTGCGCCGGTGCAGGAAAAACGCTCAAATCCGTTTTCAACATACGGCGGAAGCCACGAACAGCCCGCGCGTTCCGCCGCCTTCCAGAGTCCGCGCACACAGCCGCGCGATAACCGGGTCGTGAACATAAACGCCACGGCTCAGGTGCAGGTGGTGCTCGTCAAGCCCGAGCGCTTCGAGGCCGCTGCGGAGATCGCCGACCACCTCCGTGAGAGGCGGACGGTCGTTATGAACCTCGAACAGACAAGCAAGGATATATCCCGCCGACTCATCGACTTCCTGTCCGGCGTTGCCTATGCGCAGGACGGAAAGATCAAGAAGGTCGCGGTCAGCACATACATCATCACCCCTTATAACGTAAACCTTATGGGAGACCTGATAGACGAACTGGAAAACAACGGAATGTATTTCTGAGTTTTCCCGCGCTCTCACAAAAAAACAAATACGCAGCGAAAGGTGATAATAAGATATGACAGCTCAGGATATAAAGGAAAAAACGTTTGAAAAGGCCGTGTTCGGCGGTTACGACATGGCGGGAGTTGACGATTTTCTCGAGGAAGTCGCCGACGGCTATACCGCGCTTCAGAAGGAAAACGCCGTGCTCAAGGGCAAAATGAAGGTGCTCGTCGAGAAGATCGAGGAGTACCGCTCGACGGAGGACGCCATGCGCCTTGCTCTGCTCAGCGCGCAGAAGATGAGCGTCCAGATCGAGAACGACGCGAAGGACAAGGCAAAGGCTCTCTCCGCAGAGATCGAAAAGAAGAGCGCGGAGCGCGTTGCGAGCGCAAAGGCAGAGGCCGAGCGCATCGTACACGAGGCCAAAAACTCCGTCGCCGGAGAGGAAAACAAGATCGCCGCGGCAAAACAGGCCACCGCAAACTTTGTTGCGCGCATACGCGAAATTTGCTCCGCACAGCTGGCATTTCTCGACAACCTTGACGATATGCAGCTTCCCGAGCCCGAAAAGGCGCCCGCACCTGAGGACAGCATCCGCGACACCGTAAAGACCATCGAGGACAGCGTTGCAAAGATGGTAGACGCGCCCGCGGAGGAGCCGCAGATTGATATCGGCGATGTCATCGGCACCCAGAACACCGGCGCTGTGGACGAGCCCACAAGACTTTACGAGGCTGCTCCGGCGTCTGCTGCCGCCGCGCCCGAAAAGGCGCACGCGGCTGAGGACGAGGTCCCTCTCCAGTTCGACTTTGAGGCGCTCAGCTTCGACGACTGACCGCAGCGCCGCAGCGGCGCATGAAAATAACATATATCTGAAACTTTACGGGGCGGCGCGGCCGAATGTCTGGAGCCGTCCCGTTTCGACTGATGTTTTCAGTCCGCCGCCGCGCGTGCGGAGGCTTCTTACAGAGAAAAGATAGGAGTTAAACAAGATATGTCTCAGGACTACAATGCAACAGTTAACCTCCCGAAAACCGATTTTCCGATGCGTGCCGGCCTGCCCAAGCGCGAGCCGGAAATGCTTGCACGCTGGGAGGAACAGGACGTTTATAATGAACTGCTCAGGAAGAACGAGGGAAAACCCCTGTTCTCGCTGCACGACGGACCTCCGTTTTCAAACGGCGATCTCCATATGGGCCACGCCCTTAACAAGGCGCTCAAGGACTTCATAACCCGCAGCTATGCAATGCGCGGCTACTACACGCCCTATATCCCCGGCTGGGATAACCACGGCATGCCCATAGAGTCTGCGATCATCAAGAAAAACAAGCTCAACCGCAAGCAGATGTCCGTTCCCGACTTCAGGAACGCCTGCCATGAGTTTGCCGATCATTATATCGACGTTCAGATGAAGGGCTTCAAGCGCATGGGCGTGCTCGGCGACTGGGAGCATCCCTATAAGACGATGAACCCCTCTTTCGAGGCGGAAGAGGTCAAGATATTCGGCGAGATGTACAAGAAGGGCTATATCTACAAGGGCCTCAAGCCCGTTTACTGGTGCGCCAAGGACGAGACGGCGCTGGCCGAGGCCGAGATCGAATATCAGGACGACCCCTGCACCACCGTTTACGTCAAGTTCCGCATGAACGACGACCTGGGCAAGCTGCCCGGAATAGATAAATCAAAGCTGTTCTTCCTCATCTGGACGACGACGATCTGGACGCTCCCGGGCAACATGGGCATAACCCTCAACCCCGAGGAGACCTATGCCATTGTCAGACCCGACGGCAGCGACGAGATGTATATAATCGCAGAGGCGCTGACGGAAAAGGTCATGGGCGTCGGAGGCTTTACCGGATATCAGATCGTGGAGCGTCACCCCGGTTCCTTCTTCGAGCGTATGCTTGCCGATCACCCCTTCCTGCCCAAGACGAGCTTCCTTATGAATGCGGATTATGTAACGATGGATTCCGGTACCGGCTGCGTCCACACGGCGCCCGGATTCGGCGCCGACGACTATCAGACCTGCCTGCGCTACGGGCTGGAGCTTGTCGTGCCCGTTGACGACCAGGGCCGCCACACCGATTACGCGGGTAAATATGCCGGACTCAAGACGGACGCATCCAATCCCGTTATACTCGAGGATATGAAGCAGTCCGGCGCGCTGTTTGCCAGTGAAGAGATCGTCCACTCCTATCCGCACTGCTGGCGCTGCAAGGGCCCCATCATCTTCCGCGCCACGCCGCAGTGGTTCTGCTCCGTTGAGGCGTTCAAGGAGGACGCGTGCCGCGCCTGCGAGGATGTCCGCTGGATACCCGAGTGGGGCGAGGACAGGATCAAGTCCATGATCCGCGAGCGCAGCGACTGGTGCATCTCCCGCCAGCGCAAGTGGGGTCTGCCTATCCCCGTTTTCTATTGCCCCGACTGCGGCAAGCCCATCGTAACGGACGAGAGCATAGCCGCCGTTTCCGAGATTTTCGGAAAAGAGGGCTCAAACGCGTGGTTCGAGCGCGACTCCGCCGAGATACTGCCCGAGGGCTTTGTCTGCCCGCACTGCGGCTGTGACCACGGCTTCATCAAGGAGGAGGACACGCTTGACGGCTGGTTCGACTCCGGCTCGTCTCACTATGCCTCCATGCAGCGCGACCAGGGCTTCTGGCCCGCGGATGTCTATCTCGAGGGTCTGGATCAGTATCGCGGCTGGTTCCAGTCCAGCCTGCTGACCGCAGTCGGCGCTCTGGGCAAGGGAGCGCCCTTCCGCCAGTGCATCACCCATGGCTGGACCGTGGACGGAGAGGGCAAGGCAATGCACAAGTCCCTCGGCAACGGAATGGATCCCAACGAGATAATCAACAAATACGGCGCGGATCTCCTGCGCCTGTGGGCGGCCTCCGCGGATTATCATGCGGATATGCGCTGCTCCGACGCCATCTTCAAGCAGCTGAGCCAGAACTATCTCAAGTTCCGCAACACCGCGCGCTACTGCCTCGGCAACCTCGACGGCTTCGACGCAAACGACCTTGTCGCGCCCGAAGAGATGGAGACGCTCGACCGCTGGGCCATCACCCGCCTGAATGCGCTCATCGAAAAGTGCGAGCAGGCATACTGCGATTACGAATTTATCGGCGTGACCCATGCCATCAACGATTTCTGCGTTGTCGAGATGTCCAATTTCTATCTCGATATCATCAAGGACAGGCTATACTGCGATGCAAAGAACGGCACAAAGCGCCGCAGCGCACAGACCGCCCTGTTCCTTATCCTCGACACGATAACCAAGATCATGGCGCCCATACTCGCATTCACCTCCGACGAGATATGGCAGGCCATGCCCCACCGTGAGAGCGACGATGTGAGAAACGTCGTTTTCAACGAGATGAACAAGCCCTTCACGGAATATGCGCTGGACGGCGAGACAATGGAGACCTGGGACAGCCTCATAGCGCTGCGCGAGGATGTGCTCAAGGCGCTGGAGCTTGCGCGTGCCGAAAAGCTTGTCGGCAAGTCCCTCGACGCAAAGCTGAAGCTCTGCGTATCGGAGAACGCAAAGGCCGCCTATGAGCGCATTTCCGGGCTCGACCTTCCGATGCTGTTCATCGTTTCCGAGGTCGAAAGCGTTTTCGGCCCGTCCGTGGGAGACGGCATAGCCTTCCAGGGAGAGAGCTTCCCCGGCGTGACGGTCGTGGTCGAGGCAAGTGAAAAGCCCAAGTGCGTCCGCTGCTGGACCCACAGCCACACCGTCGGACAGAATGCCGAACATCCCGAGCTTTGCGAGCGCTGTGCCGAGGCACTCGCGGAATAAAACCGTGCGCATATCCTGCCGGTGCGAGTTTCGCCGGCATGCACGGACAGGCTCTCCGGCGGCTGTGCCGTCGGAAAGCCTGCAAGACTGAGCTAACGAAAAGGAGGGCGATGCAATGCTGTATGCAATAGTCGCGGTCATCGTACTTATACTCGATCAGGGTCTCAAATATTGGACGACGGTCAACATTGCGCTGGACGGGGCCACCCGTGAGCTTCTGCCCGGCGTCGTTCACCTTACGAATATCCACAACTCCGGGGCCGCCTTTGGACTGCTTGACAGCGTATCATTTGCGCGCTGGCTGTTTGTTATATTGACGGTCATCTTTGTGATAGTTGTCATCGTGCTGGTCGCGGCAAAGACGATCAAGGGCGGATTCGGCCGCTGGATGGCCGTCCTCGTGGTCGCGGGCGCGATCGGAAACTGTATCGACCGCGTGCTCCACGGCTATGTCGTCGATATGTTTGAGCTGGAGTTCATGACCTTCCCGGTCTTTAACGTCGCGGATATATTCATAACCGTCTGCGGTATCCTCTTCTGTGTTTATATCATTTGCAGCGGAAGCGGCAAGGAAGAGGTAGACGAGGAGGCGGAGAAAGCAAAGGCGGCCCGGCTTGCCGCTGCAAAGCGCAGCAAGGGAAACGCGGCCAATATCGACGAGATCAGCAAGATATCCGCCGGGGGAAAGGCTCCGGCAAAGAGCGAAAAGCCGGAGAAAGCCGCGGAAAAGCCCGCGGAAAAGCCGAAGGCCGAGCCCAAAAAGCCTGCCGCCGCGGCCCGGCACATGACCGTTGAGCAGCAGCGCGAGGAATATGCGCGCCGCCAGCGCCAGACCTATGAGCACGGGGCAAAAACCAGGCCGAAGAGCGACGATTTCTTTGCCGAGTGGGAAAAGAAGCAGGAGCCGGAATCCGTTCCGGTCTTTACTCCGCCCGCCGCGAAAGGGGAGAGCAGGCCCCGGCCCGAGCCGGAGGCAAAGCCCGCGCTGGCAGAGAAGGAAAGGACCCGCGTCACCGTCGATGACGAGGAAATGGAGTTTTCGCTCGAGGACATTCTCGACGAGTTCAAATAATGGAAATACTGAAAATAACGGCACAGGAGAGCGGAGAACGTATCGACGCTCTCCTTGCCCGTTGCGCGGATATCACGCGCTCACAGGTCCAGCGGCTTCTTGAACAGGGCGCTGTTACGCTCAACGGAGCCGTGGTCAGAAAGAGCCGCCGCACCGCCGCGGGGGAGACATTTGTGATCGCCCTGCCGGAGCCTGAGCCGGTGGAGCTCAGGGCACAGGATATACCGCTCGATATCGTCTATGAGGACGACGACGTGATCGTCGTCAACAAGCCGCGCGGAATGGTCGTTCATCCCGCGCCGGGACATCCGGACGGCACGCTTGTAAACGCGCTGCTGTTCCACTGCGGCGACTCCCTGTCCGGCATCGGGGGAGAGAAGCGGCCGGGCATAGTCCACCGCATAGACCGCGATACCTCCGGGCTTCTGATCGCCGCAAAGAACGATTTTGCCCATCAGCATCTCTCCGCCCAGCTTGCCGACCGGAGCCTTTCGCGCGAATATGAGGCCGTCGTGCGCGGGCGTCTGCGCGAGGACGAGGGAACGGTGTCCGCGCCGATAGGAAGGCATCCCGTGGACCGCAAGCGTATGGCGGTCACGGAAAGGGGCTCGCGCCCGGCGGTGACGCACTGGTCCGTTATCGCCCGGTATAACGGCTATACTCACGTCCGCTGCAAGCTGGAAACGGGGCGGACGCATCAGATACGCGTACACATGGCGTATATCGGGCACCCGCTTCTCGGGGACGAGGTATATGGCCGGGGAACGGAAAAGGGGCTGACGGGCCAGTGCCTGCACGCCCGGCGGCTTCGCTTTGTCCATCCGCGTACGGAAGAGCACGTTGAGCTTTCCGTTCCGCTGCCGGACTATTTCCGCGAGGTCCTCGAAAGACTGGGCAGTCCGATAAACTGACACAGCAGAATACGCTCATATACAGGATCAGGGCAATACCCCGCGCCGGGGTGCTGCTCTGATCCTGTATATGCGTATATGCGTATATTGGTATCAAAGACATAAGCCGTGGTGCGAAATAAGGCACACAGATCCTACCTGCGGATGGTAAAATAGACGCATGCATTATAATTCGGAGGTATATGAACAATGACTCTTGAGGAACTCAGGCAGTTCTGCACTGTTGCGCGAATGGGGAACATAACCAAGGCGGCCAACGCTCTTTTTATCAGCCAGCCTTCGCTCAGCCGCCATATAAGCAGCCTGGAGACTTCCCTTGGTGTACAGCTCATGTACCGGGACAACCGCCGCATTTCGCTCACGCGGGCGGGGGAAGAGTTCCGCCTTGGGGCGGAGGAGATACTCGGCCGCATAGATCAGCTTGAGGAACGCGTCCGAACCATCGGAAACGACGGCGAGGGGCATATCGTCATTGCCAGCATAAACTTCAGACATCCATGGCTGTTTGATTTTTACAACAGCTTTCGTTTCGAACATCCCGAGCTTTATTTCGACATCCGGCACTATCCTCTCGGCGCGGGCGTATCACGTGCGCTTCGGAACCATGAGGCGGATATCGGTGTCTGCTGTTCCTTTGAGCTTCCGCTTGAGCGCGACAGGATAGAAAGCGTCTCCGTAGCGCGGGACGAGCTTGCGGTGCTGCTGCCCGCGGGTCACAGCCTTTCAGACGAAAGCGGGATCCGGCTCGAAATGCTCGAAGGGGAGCCTTTTTTGAGCCTTTCGGGCTGCACTCAGGAGATGCTGAACTATTTCAGCTTTCCGAAAATGCCGCTCGCCGGGACTGCGTCGGATATCGAAACGCTTGTGCTGAAGGTGCGCTCCGGCCTTGGCTTTACGATACTTCCCGCGATGATCTGCGAACTCCATGCCAACGGCTGTGCCGTGAAGCGTATCGCCGGGTTCGACTCCGGCTATGATATAGCGGCCTTCTGGCCCAAAAACGTCTCTAACCCGACCATACCCGTCTTTATAGACGCCCTGAAAGAGTACAGCGGGAATAAATAAAAAATACGGACCGGCAGAATATCGCCGGTCCGTATTTTTGTTGTCATTCGCTTTCCTGCGAGGACGGTGTTCCGTCTTCCAGAAACGGAGAATAGACCATGATAGCGTCGTTTTCCACAACAAGCTCTTCGCAGAGAAGCTCATCCTGCGCGTTGAACTGGCGGCGGTAAAGCTTGTTGTGGCGGGTGTATCCGCCCCAGTATTCCCCGCGCATCTCGTGGTCCCTCTCCACGATCTCATAGCGGTATTCCGGAGGAGAGGAAGCTCTTATTTCGCCCTCAAGATATTCACTGCCGACCGTGACAAGGAGCTGAAAGGTGTCCTGTGTGTCGTTCCTGAGCATCAGGTCGCCGTGCGGATAAAAACAGGTCGCGCCGCTGCCGAAGGGCTGTGTCCGGTTGGAATCGGGAAAAACGTCGTGCCCGTGCCGGTGGCGCTCTATGACGGTCAGGGGCGTGTGCAGGGCCATCCAGAAGATAAGGTTCGACATCTGGCAAAGGCCGCCGCCCGTTCCCGAACAGACTTTACCGTTTTGGAGCACCATGCCTTCGACATAGCCGCGGCGCCGGGACGGTTTGCCGATCAGCCTCCAATAGCTGAAAACCTCGCCCGGGCGGATGATAACGCCGTTGAGACGTTTGGCGGCGAGATGCAGATTGATGATCTTGTTTCCCTGCATCCACATGTCTACGTCCTTGAGCTTTCTGCGCAGTATCGTCCTGTGCATGAAACAGGAATACGGCAGCGGCTCATTCTGAAACGACCTGGCAAAGTATCTGCTCTTTTTGACCCAGAGCGCGCGTCTGCGCGCTCCGTAATACATAAGGCCCAGCGCCGACCTGAGCTTGGAACGGTAAACCGGCTGTTCGATAACTGTCATTTCATAGCCTCCCCAAAATGCAGCATATGTCCGGCTATTTCTTGTCATTCGATGGTAGTATGACGATAAAAAAGTGTCCGAAGTTGCATTGAACTTCGGACACAAAGGAATTTCCTGTTATATTTGCATGGCGGCGTCGAAAGCCGTGCGGTTGCATATACGGAGGTTCTTTGCCGTTTCGCAGTCGCCAAGCTTGAAAAACACAGGCGCGCAGTCGCGGAAGGACTCGGCGAGAGCGGTTCGGGAGCGCATACCGGCGGAGAAAACGACCGTGTCGCAGGGGATCTCGTGCTCGGAACCGTCCGTCAGGTCAACATAGCCGACGCTGTGTTCGGTTATGAAGCTTGAGCGGGCGTTGACATGCACATCGCACTCCCTGGGGATGATGTCCTGAATGGCGAGCTGGGGCGCATAGGCACTGGCCGCGGCGAGCTCCGGCAGCATTTCGATTATGCTGACCTTTTTTCCGCCGCGCGCAAGATACAGCGCGGTCTCGCAGCCGACTTCACCGCCGCCGATG
>CAKSXP010000018.1 GCA_934515035.1 uncultured Oscillospiraceae bacterium | reverse complement strand
GTCCATGTCCGGATGATCGATCCAGGAGACATAAAAGTCGGTTTTGTATATCGGCCAGAGACGCATTTTCCAGAACTTCCACTCGCCGTTTTCGTTGATAAAGTCGACCTGATACTTGCTCCACGCCCACTCCGTCGAGGGTTCGAGCATGTCGTCGGTTATGGGGTCGCCATTTTTCCAGCCCGGATTCTTTTCTGGGTTCGGAATAAAGCAGCTTTCGTGTCCGGGACTGATCCAGCAGCCGCGCGCGGTCTTGCAGTCTCCCGCGACCTCAACGACGGCGGTGTCCATCGCGTGCATCATCATGGCGCCCTTGAATATCGGACTGTTCTGCACCTCGGGATCGTTTCTGTCGCCATGGTCCTGTACATAGCAGGTAACGACGCCCTGCTTTCCCTTGTAATATCCCCAGGGCATTACGAGAAGGTCATCCTCCCGGTCGGCCCAGAGTCCGACGTATTCCCTGTGGCGCATAGCGGTATGGAGATAGCTGTACTTGCCCATAAGGTTGCGGCAGGCCTGCGCGGCCGCCATGCGCTCGAAGCCCAGCTTCAGCTCCTCATAGCTTTTTGCCATGTTCACACTCCCTTTCATCATTATACTGCTATTCTAAGGCATGGACATGCTCAAGTAAAGAAACAAAATTGCAGGGGTTCCACAACAAGCCGCGTTGCACATTGTTTTAAAATGTAGTATTATGGTCATATCAAAGAAAGGGAGGCAGCGCGGATGAACGACCTGAATATTGCGTGTTTTCTCTCCGCCGTGCGGACGGGCAATCTTTCGGTCACGGCACGGGAGCTGTATATGTCGCAGCAGGCCGTGAGCCGCAATATCCAGAAGCTTGAGGAAGAGCTTGGATTCGAGCTTTTTCTGCGCCGTAACAATGCTTTTTCCCTGACCCATGCCGGAAAAGAGCATTTCCGCTGGCTGACCGATTTCAACGAAAAGCTCCTTAACGCCGAGCAGCTTTTCCGCGGGAAACGGCGTTCTGACGGGTCCGTTCTCTGCATCGGCTGCTGCTCCCGCAGCGGGCTTCCGTCCGTGCTTGAGCGCGCAGTCGCGCTCTTTCGCCGCGAAAACCCCGGCCTGTGCATGGAGTTCCGCGAAGGCGGGGACGACGAGGTGAACTCGTTTCTCAAAAACGGGCTTATAGACGCCGCTATCGTCCCGGAAAACTGCCCTGTGCTCTCGCTGGACGGCATTGAGAGCACCCATCTTATGACGCTCCCCGTATATGCCGTCACCGCCGGAGAAGAGCTCTGCCGGTGCAGCGTCTGCCTTACGGATTCTCCGACGCTCGACGCGGAGGAGCTTGCGGGCTTTGGTCTTGCAGCCGGCAGCATCGAGCGCTTTCCCAATCCCGTTTCCGTGTTTGCAACGCTGCGGCGGGGCGGCTGCTTTACCGTCTCAACGGAAAACGCGGTAACGCGCTGCGGCGGGACCCTGCGCTTTTTCCCGCTCGAAAAGCAGGCCGATATACTCTTTGCGATGCCGAAAGGCAGCGGAAACCCGGCCGCAGGCGCGCTCCGCGATTTTCTGTGTGCGTACCTTGTGTCCCGGACGGAAGGAAGTGAGACGGAATGACGGATACGCAGATCCTCTGTTTCCTTAAAACCGCGGACACGCTGAGCTTTACGAAAGCGGCCGAGGAGCTGTTTCTGTCTCAGCAGGCCGTGAGCAAATACGTTTCCCTGCTTGAAAACGAACTGGGCATCCGGCTCATGGAGCGCGCCCCGGCCATATCGCTGACCGAGGCGGGGGAATACTACAAAGCGCTGTTTTCCGACTCATTCGCGGAGCTCGAAGAGATTTATGACAGCATCCGCGCCTCCAACGACCGTGTTTCCCGGAGCTTCCGTCTCGGTCTTTCCGAATGGATAGACCCCTTTGGAAAGCTTGCCCCGGTCCTTGAGGAGTTTTACCGCCGGAATCCCGGTACACACTTCCGCATCGAGCACAACGCGAACGACGCGATACTTTCCGGCCTGCTGGGCGGCTCTCTGGACGCCGCTCTGTTTTCCGAGGGGCAGAAGCCCAACCACCGCGATATCGACGCCGTGCCCGTCGCCTGGGAGGATGTCCGCATCCATGCCCCGCTTGAAGCCATCAGCCGGTTTGGCGGACAAGACGGCTGGAAATGCTGCTGGAACGAGCCTCTTTATATGACCTCCGCCTGGGAGTGGAGTCCGCTCGAAAGCAAGCTCATAAGCGCGAGGGAGCGCGATGATCTCGGCCTCTCGCCGCAGAAGGTCGAGCTTCTGCCCAACCTGGCTTCCCTGCTTGCCGAGATGCATATGGGACGCGGCTGCGCCCTTTCGGACTCCAACTTCAGCGTTATCGCGCGCGTTACGGGCCTTGGGAGCCACACGCTCCCGATCAGAAGCCGGCTTGTCTGCGCCCGCAGGCGGTTCGACGAGAACCCGCTTACCGACGAGCTGTGCTCATGCATTGCAGAAGCGTTTTCTTTCACTGAAAACTGACGATATTAAGCTATGAGGTGACAAATATGAGATACCCGAAAAAAATTGTCATGTCCTCTCCCCTGACCCCCGAGCAGATCGGCGAGGTCCGCGCCATAGCGCCGGACGCGGAGTGGTGCATCTACCCCCAATATACCGCGGAGCCCGAAGCTCTCCGGGACGCGGATGTCATACTCGGCAATGTACCGCCC
Organism: uncultured Oscillospiraceae bacterium; assembly: GCA_934515035.1. GTDB lineage: Bacteria > Bacillota > Clostridia > Oscillospirales > Oscillospiraceae > CAKSXP01. The sequence goes on along the minus strand of CAKSXP010000018.1, from coordinate 12,531 downwards.
GAGATGCTGAAATTCTGCGAAAAGCTTGAATGGATGCAGATATGCTCCGCCGGAACGGACGGCTATATGGACGTCGTTCCCGAGGGCGTTATTGTGACGAACGGCACCGGAGCCTACGGACCCGCCATAAGCGAGCATGTGCTTGCAATGCTGCTGCTCCTCAAGCGCGACATGCTGAACTATCACTGCGATACGCTCGCCTGCCGGTGGGCGCCTCGGAGCACCGCGGAAACGGTTGATGGCTCGACCGTTCTCATCCTCGGTCTGGGCGATCTTGGCGGGAACACGGCCCGTCGGCTCAAGGCGCTGGGCGCCTATGTCATCGGGCTGCGCCGCAGCAACATGAACAAGCCCGAATACTGCGACGAGCTTTATCCGACGGAGATGCTCGACGAGCTTCTGCCCCGCGCGGACGCCGTCATAATGTGCCTTCCCAATAACCGGGAAACCGCGAACATAATGGATGAGCGCCGTCTTTTCCTTATGAAAAAGGGCTCCGTTCTTATAAACGTCGGGCGGGGCACGGCCATCGACCAGAGCGCTCTTGTCCGCGCTCTCGACTGCGGACATCTGCGCGGCGCGGGACTTGACGTTGCCGTTCCCGAGCCTCTGCCGGAGGACGATCCGCTGTGGAAAGCGCGCAATATTCTGATAACTCCGCATGTCTCCGGCGGCTGGCGCACGCCCTCCGTCGTTGTCCGGGTAAAGGACATCCTTGTCCGTAACCTTCGGGCCTATATAAACGGCGAGCCGCTGATAAACATCGTCGACCGCAGCACCGGTTACAGGAATTCCGACAAATGAACGAACACAAGAAAAAAACATATATCTCCCGCCGCGTCGTATCCATCGCGCTGTTCGTCATAATACAGGCGTTCGTGCTCATATCCATGTTCGTGCTGTTCCGCGGATATTTTGCATATTATTATATCGTCTGCATCGCCATCACCATCGGCGTTACGATGCACATCGTCCGGTCGGACACAAACCCGGCATACAAGATCGCATGGATAATACCGATCATGCTGCTGCCGATATTCGGCGGGCTCTTTTATCTGGTCTACGGCAAGCGCCGCCCGAACCGCTGGGAACGCAGGCGCATAGCCCTTTCCCGGAACATTCAGGAGCACGTGCTTTCCTATCAGGCAAACGCGGCCGGCGCCATTGCGATGGATGCCCCCGACGCAGCCGTGCAGTCGCACTATATCACGGAAAACGCCGGCATCCCCCCGTTCAAAAACACCGCGGTGCAGTATTTCCCGCTGGGAGATGATATGTTCAAACGTATGCTGGAGGACCTGAAGAGCGCGGAGCGCTTCATATTCATGGAGTATTTTATCATCGCCGACGGACGGATGTGGCATACCGTTTATGACATCCTTGCCGAAAAAGCCGCGGAGGGGCTGGACGTCCGGCTGATATACGACGACATCGGCAACCTCTTCAACCTGCCTGAAAACTTCTTCAGGGAGGTCGAGAAGCGCGGCATCAAGTGCCGCGTTTTCAACCGCTTCAACAACATCCTCTCCTCGCGCTTCAATAACCGCGACCACAGAAAGATCTGCGTCATCGACGGAAACATCGGCTATACCGGCGGTGTCAATCTCGCCGACGAATATATAAACGAGCTCGATCGCTTCGGCCACTGGAAGGACAGCGCCATACGCCTGCACGGCGACGGGACCGCCGCCCTGACGGCAATGTTCCTCTCGATGTGGTGCTTCATAACCGGCCAGGACGAGGAGATATCCGCCTTTGTTCCCGCGCAGAACAAGCCCGGAAACGGATATGTACAGCCCTATGCCGACACTCCGCTCGACGAGGAGGATGTGGGCGAAAACATATACCTGAATATTATCGCCCGTGCGAAGAAATACGTTTACATCACGACGCCGTATCTCATCATCGACAGCGAAATGCTAAAGGCGCTCACGCTCGCGGCCAAAAGCGGCATTGACGTCCGCATCATAACGCCCTCCATACCCGACAAGAAGATCGTCTATGCCCTGACGCGCTCTTACTATGAGCCGCTGATAAAGGCGGGTGTGCGCATATACGAATACTCGCCCGGCTTCATCCATGCAAAAAACTTTGTCTCGGACGACTCCACCGCCGTTGTCGGAACGATCAACCTCGATTTTCGCAGTCTGTTTCTCCACTTTGAATGTGCCGTCTGGATGTACCGGACAGACGCGGTGCTCGACGTCAGGGACGATTTTCTGAACACGCTCGATTCCTCGCGTGAGATCACCGTTAAAAGTCTCCCCAGACCGCATGGTCTGAAGCGGTTCTTCCTGACGATACTTCGCATTTTCGCGCCGCTGATGTGAGGTAGTGAATGGAAAAGAAAGAACGTTCGCCCCGAAACAAAACGATCGTCCTGACTCCGGAGGATGAGGCGCTGTATCTTGACCGCTGTCTGCCTCCCGGCGCTCCGTTTGCGCCGGACTCTGTCATAAACGGCGACTGTATTGAGGCGCTGGCCGCCCTTCCGGACGGCTTTGCCGGTCTCCTCATCGCCGACCCGCCGTATAATCTCGACAAAAACTACGCCGAAGCCCGGTTTGCCCGCATGAATGACGTGGATTACCGCGCCTTCACGGAACGCTGGCTCGACGCCGTTCTGCCGAAGCTGAGAAAGGACGCATCCGTCTATGTATGCTGCGACTGGCGCAGCGGAATGGTGATCGGCCCCCTGCTTGAAGAACGCCTGCATCTTCGCGGACGAATAACATGGCAGCGCGAAAAGGGACGCGGCGCGGCAAAGAACTGGAAAAGCGCCTGCGAGGACATCTGGTTCTGCACGGTTTCGGACGACTATCATTTTGACCGAAGCGCCGTGCGCCTGCGCCGCCGGGTCATTGCGCCCTACCGCGCGGATGGAAAGCCCAAAGACTGGGAGGAAACGCCCGACGGCAAATTCCGGGACACCTGTCCATCCAACTTCTGGGACGATATCTCCGTGCCGTACTGGTCCATGGCGGAAAACACCGAGCACCCGACCCAGAAGCCGGAAAAGCTGCTGGCAAAGCTGATACTCGCCTCATCGCGCGAAGGGGACATTATTCTGGACCCCTTCGCCGGCAGCGGCAGCACTGCTGCCGCCGCGAAAAAACTCGGAAGGCATTTTCTCTGCATCGAGCAGAGCGCGCGCTACTGCGCGCTGGCCCAGAAGCGGATAGAGCTTGCGGAAACGGACAAGCGCATCCAGGGCTTCTCAAACGGCGTGTTCTGGGAGCGCAATTCCGAACCGAAGGCGCGGTAAACCGCGGCTCACTTCTCCCACTTGGCGAAGAACGCCTCGCTCGAGATGCCGCTCGGGCGGTTATAGCGGCAAAGCTCCATCAGTTCGGACTCGTCGCCCGTAAGCAGATTTACCTTCTCCGTGCAGGTCAGCACCGCGCGGAAGCCAAGTCTGCCGGCATAGTCGAGCGTCCTGTCCGTGTACATGCCGAAGGGCAGCGCAAGGACTGAACACGGGTGTCCGATATGCTGTTCATACGCCTGGCAGAATTTGTTCAGATCCTCGGAAAGAGCGTTATAATAGTGCTCGTCCGACTCCCCGCTCGTCGGTCCGCAGCCCCGACGGGCCTCCAGCTTGTGCATGTTCCATGTGTGACACTGCACCTCCATCAGTCCGCCGGCGTCCGTATCCGCGGCAGCCTCCCAGCTCATGTGGGAATAGTCCAGCATATGGTCCGGCGTATCGCTGTATTGCTGGGCGACGGAGCCGATGATGCTGACGACGGAGGGCATGCCGTATTGTTCGAGCAGCGGCTTTGCATATACATAGGTGCTCTCATAGCCGTCGTCAAAGGTTATCATAACGGGCTTTTCTGGCAGAGTTCCCGTGCCGTCGTACCATGCAAACAGTTCCGCCGTCGAGATCGGCGTATATCCCTGCGCACGAAGATATTGCAGGTCGGATTCAAACTGCTCGGGCGAAATGACATAATCGCCCCATAGCCGCGCCTTGGGCGACATATGGTGGTACATAACGATCGGGAGCCGGACGGCTTCCGTCTCGTTTGCGCCGTCCGCGATGACCGGCAGGGCCAGCAGACAGCATAGAATAAGGATAAGGATCGTTTTTTTCATTTTGCATCACTCTCGATCATCAGTTTGCCCGAAACGGCGCAAATCATTTTGGCAATTAAATCAAAAATGACTGAACAAAAAAACGGAAAGCCGAAAAATCGGCTTTCCGTTTCACTTTACTGTCAATGCCTCGCAGAGTTCGCGCCCGCAGGCGCGAATGAGGTCTGTTTCATTTTATCCGGCGACATGTGCGTCGGATAAAATACTTCTCAGTCCGTAAGTGTGCAAGTTATCCGCTTTCAGCGGGCAACGAGTGCGCGCAGCGGACTGCATCCTGTTGCTTAAAAAGCCCAGGGGGCTTTTTTAGCAGCGTCAGCGGAAAGCCGAAAAATCGGCTTTCCGTTTGCTTTTTTTCACTAGTTTTGCCCTCCGGCATAGAATATATCGAAATATGTTTTAAGGATGTGAGGTTTATGAAATTTGCAGTGATCGGCGGCGATCTCCGCTTCGCCGAGGCGTGCGCGCTGCTGAGCCTTTCCGGGCACGATGTCGCTCCCTTCGCGCTGGAGCTCGCGGAAGGCATCACCTGTGCTCAGAGTCTGGGAGAAGCCCTTCACGGCGCGGACTGCGTTCTTCTGCCGCTTCCGGTGTGCGCACAGCGCGGACTGCTCAACGCGCCGCTCTCGGCGGGTGAATATGCCATAGATGAGATAATTTCCGCGATAGAGCCGCGTTCCCTCGTCGCGGCCGGAAAGATCGACGAGCACACGCGCTGTGCCGCAGAGCGCCACGGGCTGAACCTTGTGGACTATTTCAACCGGGAGGAGCTGGCAATCTACAACGCCGCCGCCACAGCGGAGGGCGCCGTGGCCCTGCTGATGCAGAACACCTCCATAACGCTCTGGCGCAGCCGCGTTCTCATCACCGGCTTTGGCCGCATCGGGAAGCTGCTGGCGCAGAAGCTCTCCGCGCTCGGCGCATATGTCACCGTTTCCTCGCGCAGCTTTGAGGATATGGCGTGGTGCGAGGTGCTGGGCTATGACATTATGGACACGCGGACGCTAAATGGCCTTGGGAAATTCGACATAGTCGTCAACACCGTACCCGCGCCCGTCCTCGGCGAGCGGGAGCTGGCGCAGCTCAGTCCCGGAGCGCTGTGCATGGACCTTGCCTCAAAGCCCGGCGGAATGGACTTTGCCGCCGCTGCACGCCTCGGCGTCCGGGCGCTTTGGGCGCTTTCCCTGCCCGGAGAGGCATCGCCCCGCTCCGCCGCCGGAATGATACTCGACACGATCGGAAACATAATAGCAGAAAGGAGCTAACATGAGTAATCTTAAAGTTGGTCTGGCCTTGACCGGATCATACTGTACGTTCGACAGGGCCATGGCTGCCGCATCCCGCATGTCCGGAGAATATGACCTCTGGCCCATCATGAGCGAGAACGCATATTCCACCGACACGCGTTTCGGCCGCGCCGAATACTTCCGCACCATGCTGTCCGGGCTGTCCGAGCACGGGATAATCAGCACCGTCGCCCAGGCGGAGCCTATCGGCCCGAAGGGCCTTCTGGATGTACTTGTCATAGCGCCGTGCACGGGCAACACGCTTGCAAAGCTTGCCTGCGGCATCACCGACAGCAGCGTCACGATGGCGGCGAAAGCCCATCTGCGGAACGGCCGCCCCGTCGTCATCGCGGTCTCGACCAACGACGGCCTTGCGGCAAACGCAAAAAATATCGGCGCACTGATGGCGCGCAGAAACATTTATTTTGTCCCCTTCTATCAGGATGATCCCGTTAAAAAGGAGCGCTCGCTTGTCGCGGACTTCGACCTGATAGAGGACACCGTCTCGGCGGCGCTCGAGGGACGCCAGCTTCAGCCCTTCCTCATCGGCCGCTGAGCCACTCGTCATAGGTCTTTCCAGAGGTCGAATAAACTCCCGCCGCAGTCGCTGCGAGCTTGCCGGGCGAACCCTCTGCCCACATCTCGCAGCGCATCTGCGCCGGCGTCTTTCCGATCTTGTCGGCACGCGCTTTGACTATCAGGCGTTCGCCGGCGTTTATCATGTGCAGATAGCTTGTCTGCATCTCCACCGTCGGCGGCATTTTTTTGCCGGAAAAGGTATATACAAGAACGCCCATCGCAACGTCGCCTATCGCCGCGATGATACCGCCGTGCATGATGCCGACCTGATTTCGCATCCAATCGGAAAAATCAAGAGCTATCGTAAACGTGCGTTCTTCGAAATTCAGCTCAACAAACTCCGGATTCAGCATCTGGTTGAAGGTCGCGGGCCGACTTTCACATATGGCGTCCAGAAAACCACGCGCCAGCGCTTCCGCCTCGGCCTGGTTTTCCGGTATATTGGCAGGGGTCATTTTTCGTTTTCTCCTTCTTTTCTGTTTTTTCCGTACTATCTTAGCACCGTTTCCCCCGGTATGCAACCGAAGTTGTATTTTTTAAAGATTTGACGGCATATCCGGCAGGTATTATAATGGCTGTATCACAGAAAAAAGGAAGACAACACATGAACAATTACGATTACAAAGACATCGAGTTCTGGCCTCTTCCCTCGACGGACGAGCCATCCTCCGGTTATCCCGGTTTTGACCCCCACACCGAGATCTTCCCCGCCGGATATAAAGTACAGCCCGGCCGCATCCCCTTTGCCTGCGATACCGTCTGCGAACAGGACGTTGCAATAAAGCTGCGCGACGGCACGACAATTTACGCCGACGTATACCGTCCCGTTACGGAGGAAAAGGTCCCCGCCATCCTCTCCTGGGGCATTGCGGGAAAGCGCGGCAAAAACCTCGCCGGCGGCTTCAGCCTCGAGGGTAAGCCGCTCAACACCCTCACGCCCGAGAACAGCCTCATGTCCGGCCTGCACGTTCACAATGGCCCCGACCCCGCCGTCTGGGTACAGTACGGCTATGCTATCATAAACCCCGACCCGCGCGGCACATATAACTCCGAGGGCGACGTCATGTATTTCGGCACTCAGTACGCCGAGGACGGATACGACGTAATCGAGTGGTGCGCCGGACAGGACTGGTGCAGCGGCAAGGTCGCTCTCGCCGGAACGCACTGGTACGCCCTTTCCCAGTGGTTCATCGCCGAAAAGCAGCCGCCTCACTTGGCGGCGATTGCCCCCGCAGAGGCCCACGGCAACCTCTATCTTGACGAATTCGTGCGCGACGGCATCCCCCGTCTGGACTACACCGCGCGCCTTCGCACATACACGACCCACGGCGCAAGGATCGAGGATATCTGCGCCATGGCCGAAAAGCATCCTTTCTTCGACGAATACTGGCAGGACAAGTGCGCCGACTTCTCGAAGATCAACGTTCCCGCGTGGATAACCGCGAGCTGGACCCAGACTAACCACTCCCGCGGCGTTTTCGAGGCGTTTGAAAAGCTGGACACCGACCAGAAGTGGCTGCGCATCCACGACATCGGCGAATTCACCGATCCGCGCACCGAGTCCACGATCCTCGACCAGAAAAAGTTCTTCGACCACTTCCTCAAGGGCGAAGACAACGGCTGGGAAAACACCCCGCGCGTCCGTCTGGCAACGCTCGATCCCGGCGGCGAGAACATCGTCGGCCGCCCGGAAAGCACCTTCCCGCTCGAAAACCAGAAGATCAGAGCGCTCTGGCTCGGAGACGCGGGCCGGATGTACGGAGAAAAGCCCGAAAACGAGGGCTCCTGCGCCTATTGCGCCGATGACGAGGTCTCCGTCACGGGCTTTGCCTGGACCTTTGAGGAGGAGACCGAGATCACCGGATATCTCCGTCTGCGGCTCTGGATAGAGGCGGAGACCGACGACGCCGACGTTTTTGTCCGCCTTTATAAGCTCGACAGCGAGGGCAACAAGCTCTGGACAACTCACGACAACAAATACTCCGGCCCCAACGGCCGTCTGCGCGTATCCCACCGCGAGCTTAACGCAGCGGAAAGTGACGAGCTCCGCCCCGTCCACACCCACAGCGGCGAGCAGCGCCTCACTCCGGGCGAGATCGTTCCCATCGACATCGGCATCTGGCCGACCAGCCTTGTTTTTCATCCCGGCGAACAGCTTCTGGTCGAGATCTGCGGCTGGGAGATCAAGGTCGCCCACTTCGGAAACGAGCATATCCCGACCCGCAACAAGGGCAGCCACACACTGCATTTCGGCGGAAAGTTTGACTCGAAGCTGCTCATCCCCGTGATCGAGAGGTAAGCGCCGTGAGATATACAGCCCATGTCGGCACCAACTCTATCCGCGACAGCCGCGGCATCTACACTCTCTCCATCACCGAAAACGGCGAGGGCGAGATACTCTGCACGACGCCCGCATATAACTCCGGATATCTTGCGCTCAGCCGCGGCGGCGACCGGCTCTATGCCGTCAGCGAAGGCATGAGCTTCATGGGAAAGGCCAGCGGCGGAGTCCTGTCCTATGACACGGCCGGGGACGTGCCGCGCGAAATGAACCGCCGTTTCTCCGGCGGACAGCGCCCCTGCTGCATGTGCCTTTCCGAGGGCGGAAAGACGCTCTATGTCTCCAACTTCTTCGGCGGCAGCATTTCCGTTTTTCCCATAGAATCCGACGGGAGCGTGGGCGAGTGTAAAAAATTCATCAAGGAAACTCCGCTTCCCGGGCGGCTCGACGGAATGCACTGCGTCGAAGAAATGCCGAACGGCGAATTCGGCGCCGTATACCTCGGCACCGGCTCCGTCATAATCTATGATGCGGAGACCTTTGAGGAAAAGCAGCGTTTTTCCCTCAAGGGAGGCGCTTTCCCGCGCCATTTCACGACCTCGGCCGACGGGAACACCCTGTATCTCCTGCTCCAGACCCCTTCAGAGGTGCACGTTGCCAAACGTGCCCCTGACGGCGCGTTTGAGATAAAGCAGGTGCTCTCCGCCGTTCCGGACGACTTTAACGGCCACGCGGAGGCCGCCGCGATACGCCTGACCCCGAACGGAAAGCTGCTTCTGGCCTCCACAAGAATAGCAAACACCGTCGCCATATACCGCGTCGGGCAGGACGGGCTGCTGGATACCGGCCATGTAGTCCGGCTTCCCGTAAAGACTCCGCGCGACATAGCCGTCACTCCCGACGGCAGATTCCTGCTCACGGCGGGACAGGCAACGGACAATATCTGCATACACGAGATCGACTACGACAACGCCGATCTGATCTTCCGCAGCACCATTGAGGGAGTCGTATCCCCCGGCTGCATCGTTGTAAAGGAGGCGCGCTGAAATGGATGAGCTTCTTGCCCGCCTTGACGCGCTGGAAAAGGAAAACGCGCGTCTGCGCGCCCGCGCAGCGATCGAAAACCTCGCGGCGAAGTATCAGGACCTCACCCTTTCCTGCCAGGGTATGCGCATATTGAGCGAGCTCTGGTCCCACGAGCCGGACATCCGTCTCGAGTACGCCCATTCCGGCGTCTACGAGGGTCCGGACCGCATCAGCTTCTTCTATGACAAGGCTCCGTCCGCCGGAAGGCTCAGGGTCCTTCAGCTTACGACGCCGTATATCGAGATCAGCCCGGACGGACTTTCCGCGCGCGGCGTCTGGAACGTTGCCGGCGCCGAATCCGACGCCGGAGAGCTGGGGCCCGTTCCGCCGGAAACAGCCGTGCAGCGCGCGCTTCTCTCCTCCGAGGATACTCTGGGCCGCCGTTACCGCGCCGAATGGCTCTGGCAGCGGCTCGAAATGCTGCTGCGCGTGGAAAATGGCGAGTGGCGTATATACTCGCTGCATGTATACGAGCTGTTCCGCTGCCCCTTCGACCGCAGCTGGGTAGAGTGGGCGCTTGAACGGCAGAATACCGACGGTCTGCGCACGGACGCATATTTTACGCCCGCCGGTGTTCCCGAAGAACAGCAACGCCCTCCCGAGTTCAACGCAAGCTTTGCAACGACGGAGCATTGGCAGTATTCACCGGACGCCATGCCGCCGCGCGGCGTCCTCTGACGCTGTTTTCTGCCGTCGGCGGCTATTATCCATACATTGCATAAACAAGACCCCGGAGCACACTTTCCGCGTGTTCCGGGGTCTTTACCACTTGTACCGAGCCGAAACGCCGCAGTTTATTACAGCGTTTCACCCAGTATTCATTTGAAATCGGCATTTTCTTCTGTTATACTTATACCATAAAAGATACCATAAAAGAAAAAGAGGGTGACCCGAGGCAATGGCAAAAGCCAACAGCGCGATCATCGATTATACAGAGGGCAACATTTTCAGCCAGCTTGTAACCTTCGCACTGCCCTTCATGCTGTCAAATCTTCTCCAGAATCTCTATAACATGGTCGATATGGTCGTCATCGGCCAGTTCGTCGGAAGCACCGGCCTCTCGGCTGTCGCCATCGGCGGACAGACAACGCTCATACTCACAAACATATGCATGGGTTTTTCAAACGGCGGGCAGATACTGATATCCCAGCTCGTCGGTATGCGAGATCACAAGGGCATCACAAAAACCATCGGCACGCTGTTTACGACCATTCTTCTCATGTCGATAGTGCTGATGTTCTTCTGCCTGTTTGCCCATCCGGCGATGCTTCGCTGGATGAACACGCCGGAGGAAGCCTTCAGGCAGGCAAAGGACTATATGTTCATCTGCTCGTTCGGCTTTATCTTTGTCTGCGGCTACAACATGGTCTGCGCCGTTCTGCGCGGTTCCGGCGATTCCAGGCGCCCGCTTCTGTTTATCGGCGTGTCCTCAGTCGTCAATCTCGTGCTTGACCTTGTGTTTGTCGCGGGCTTCGGCATGGAGGCGGACGGAGCCGCCCTTGCCACCGTCATCGCCCAGTTTGTCTCCTTCGCCGTTGCGATAGTATACCTCTATATCCGTCGGGACTGGTTCGGCTTCGACTTCCGGCTATCCAGCTTCCGCGTGGACAGAGCCAAGCTTTCCGCGCTGTGCAAGCTCGGCGTGCCTCTGGCAATACAGTCCAGCGCGATACAGATATCGCAGCTGTTTGTCAACTCCTACATAAACTCCTACGGCGTTGCCGCCTCGGCGGTCATGGGCGTCGGCCGCAAGCTTCAGCAGGCCGCCTCCATCATCACGATGGGTGTGCGCCAGGCCGCTTCCTCCATGATAGGTCAAAACGCCGGCGCCGGAAAGCAGGACAGGATATCGAAGATCGTTTATATCTCGGTGGGCATCGGACTGATCTCCTGCGCGATTTTCACGATACTGGCGCTTCTGTGCCCTGTTGCCATCTTCCGTCTTTTCACCGCGGACGCGGATGTTCTTGCTCTTGCTCCGCTGTTTATGAAGATCCTCATCATAATGTTTGCCGGCAGCGCCTTCAACGCCGGATACAGCGCTCTTATCCAGGGCATCGGCAACGCCTCCCTGAGCATGGTCATCGCCCTTCTCGACGGCGTTGTTTTCCGCATCGGACTGACGATCCTTTTCGGCGTTGTTTTCGACTGGGGCCTCACCGGTCTGTTTCTCGGCAATAACCTTGCCATCTTTGCGACCGTCATTCCCGCGGGCATCTACTTCCACACGGGCATGTGGAAAAAACGCAGGCTCGCGGTCTGACCACATGGCACCGAATTTCTTGCCAAAATCATCAGTTTGTGCTAAGCTGTTGTAAAGGCATATTCCGAAAGGGAAAATTTATGAACATTTTTGAATCCTCAGAGAATTATCTTGAAACCATACTGAGACTGCGCGAGGCCCACGGCGCCGTGCGCTCGATCGACATTGCGACGGAGCTGAACTTCTCAAAGCCCAGCGTCAGCATAGCCATGAAAAAGCTGCGCGAAAACGGCTATATCGAAATGGACACGGACGGTTTTATAACGCTTCTTCCGTCCGGCGAGGAGATCGCAAAGCGCATATACGAGCGTCACAAGCTTCTCACCGCTTTCTTCATCCGTCTCGGCGTCACCCCCGAAGTTGCCGCGGAGGACGCCTGTAAGATCGAGCATTACCTGAGCGACGAGACTTTCAGCTGCATCAAAGCTCATGCCCTGGAGGGCTTTCTGTCCGAATCCACGGATCAATGAAGTTTTTTTCGTACTGTCTTATCTCTCTGCTGTGCATAATACCTACATGAAAGGCAGGAAAAAATCATGAGCAATATCTGGCACGACATTGGCCCCAAGCGTGTAAGGCCCGACGATTTTATCGCCGTTATCGAGATCCCCAAGGGAAGCAAGAAAAAATACGAGCTTGACAAGGAGACCGGTCTTATAATCCTCGACCGCATTCTGCATACCTCCACCCACTATCCGGCAAACTACGGCTTCATCCCAAGAAGCTACGGCGACGACGGCGATCCTCTCGACGTTCTTGTGCTCTGTTCCGAGGCGCTGGAGCCGCTGACTCTTGTCCGCTGCTATCCCATCGGCTATATCTCCATGCTGGACGGGGGCAAAAACGACGAGAAGATCATCGCCATTCCCTTTCAGGACCCCACTTACAACACCTTCAACGACCTGATGGACCTGCCTCCCCATATCTTTGACGAGATGGCC
>CAKSXP010000017.1 GCA_934515035.1 uncultured Oscillospiraceae bacterium | reverse complement strand
GCCAACCGCTCGCTCACTTCGCTGCTCGTCCTTCTCAAATCGAAACTGATGTTTCGATTTGATTTAGGAAGAAGGAGCAAGCGGATATGCAGTTTTCGCAGTTCCTGCGGAAACGGAATGGAGCGCGCTTCTTCTGACGCGGCCCCTCTCTGGTGTCCCTTTTGCATACTTTTCCGGACGAGCGGAAAAGTATGTCCCTCTGAAAGAGACCCAAGCCTGGTAAGGCTAAAGATAAAAATAGAAGCAGAAAGAAATAAACAGAAAAGTTACCCTCTGCGGAGCAGACCCGGTTCGGTTGAGCTGAAAGTTAAATTAAAAGCAAAAAAGCAGAATATAAAGAAGAAGTTACGCTCTCTTAAGATGATCGAAGCCCTGGAAAACACGCACTCCGGTATAGGTCTTGACCTTCTCCTGTCCGGTCAGCGCACGCAGAGCGCCGGCGGCGAGTGCTTCCATCTCGAACTCGCCGGGATAGGCGCGGATCTCGGCTATCTTGCCGCACATTCTGGTGAGTCCGGCGACCACGTTCTTGTCATGCACGATGCCGCCGCCGAGGAGTATCGCATCAACGTCGAAGTTCAGCACGGCCGCCATGGCGCCGATGTCCTTGCCGATCTGATAGATGAAAGCGTCGTAGACGAGCTTTGCATATTCGTCGCCCTTCTCGATCATGGCCACGACGTCGAGAGTCTCGCTGGTACCGAGAAGATCGACAAAGCCGCCGTTCTTTATCAGACGGTCGTACATCTCGTCGCGGGTCCACTTTCCGGAGTAGCACAGGTCCATGAACGGGATCGCGGGCAGGGCTCCGGCGCGGGTCGGGGTCATCGGGCCTTCGCCCATGATGATGCTGGTGGAGTCAACGGCGCGGCCCTTTTTATGGGCGGTGACGGAAACGCCTCCGCCGATGTGGCAGACGACGAAGTTGCAGTCCTCATACTTTTTGCCCATCTCGGCGGCCGCGCGGATGGCGGTTTCCTTCTGGTTGAGCATGTGGACGTTGCTGGTGCGGTATACATCGTGCAGACCGGTGACGCGGGCGATGTCGTCAAACTCGTCGGTATCGGGCGGGTTGAGGAAAAACGCCTTGCCGCCGAACTCCTTGGCGAAAGCGTCCGCGAGAGGTCCGCCGAGGATGGCGGGGTGGACGGTGTAGCCGGAGAAGCAGTCCTCGACGACCTTGTCGGTCACGCCGTAGATGCCGCCCTCGCAGGGCTGAACGCCGCCGCAGCGGGCGACAAAGCAGTCAACGCCTTCGAGCGTCTGTCCCTGGCGCGCGACCTCCTCAAGGATGGTCTGCTTGCGGTAGGGGAACTGGTCGGCGATGGTCTTATATTTTGCAAGCTCCTCCGCCGAGTGCACGGCCTTGGAGATGAAAATGGGCTGGTCGTTTTCAAACATTGCGATCTTGGTGGAGGTGGAGCCGGGGTTGAGTGCAAAGATCTTGAATTTCTTCTCGTTCATATAGGTGCGTTCTCCTTTTTCATTGTATCCAGGTGTTGTCGAGCACCTGGCGCGCGCCCTCGCGCCATTCGGCAATGTATTCTTCGCGCAGCTTCCGCTGTTCGGCAGTCTCCGCCTCTGTCAGCGGACGCTGCTTTTTAAGGCGCGCAAGTTCGTTTATGCGGTCAAGCTTTGTCTGTTCCATATCTCAGTTCCTCAGACTGTGCAGCGGGGCGGGGATGCGCCCGCCGCGGTTTATGAAATCGGCGCTGGACTGGCTTCTGACCGGCATGACCGGCGCGGAGCCGAGAAGTCCGCCGAATTCGACGGTCTGGCCGACGTCCATGCCCGGCGCGGGTATCAGGCGGACGGCGGTCGTCTTGTTGTTTATCATTCCTATCGCGGCCTCGTCCGCAATGATGGCGGCGAGCGTCTCGGCGGTCGTGGAGCCGGGCACGGCGATCATATCCAGTCCGACGGAGCAGACGCAGGTCATCGCCTCGAGCTTTTCCAGCGACAGAACGCCGGACTGAGCGGCGGCGATCATTCCCTCGTCCTCGGATACCGGGATGAACGCGCCGGAAAGGCCGCCGACGTGGCTGGAGGCCATGACTCCGCCCTTTTTGACGGCGTCGTTCAGCAGCGCCAGCGCGGCGGTGGTGCCGTGGGTGCCGCAGGTCTCAAGCCCCATCTCCTCAAGTATGCGCGCGACGCTGTCGCCGACGGCGGGCGTCGGGGCCAGGGATAGATCGACGATGCCGAAGGGAACGCCCAGACGGCGCGAGGCCTCCTGCGCGACGAGCTGGCCCATGCGGGTAACGCGGAACGCGGTCTTTTTTATCGTTTCGGCGACGACGTCGAAGCTCTCGCCGCGGACGGCCTCGAGCGCGTGGTGGACGACGCCGGGACCGGAGACGCCGACGTTGATGACGCGGTCGGCCTCGCTCACGCCGTGGAAGGCGCCGGCCATAAAGGGGTTGTCCTCGACGGCGTTGCAGAACACAACGAGCTTTGCGCAGCCGAAGCCGCCGTTTTCGGCGGTGAGCTCGGCCGTCTGTTTGATCGTGCGCCCCATGAGCGCGACGGCGTCCATGTTGATGCCGGCTCTGGTCGAGCCGACGTTGACGCTCGAGCAGACGAGCTCCGTTTCCGCAAGCGCCCGGGGGATGGCGCGGATGAGCTTTTCGTCAGCCGGGGTCATGCCCTTCTGCACCAGCGCGGAAAAGCCGCCGATGAAGTTGACGCCGGTCTCGGCGCGCGCCCTGTCGAGCGCCATGGCAAAGGGGACGTAATCCTCCGTGTCCGAAGCACCCGCGACGAGGGCAATCGGCGTTACGGAGATGCGCTTGTTGACGATGGGAATGCCGAACTCCGCCTCGATCTCCTCGCCGGTCTTTACAAGGTCCTTCGCGGAGCGCGTTATCTTGTCATATATCTTGCGGCAGGCGGCGGCGGGGTCGGAGTCGCAGCAGTCGAGCAGGGAGATGCCCATCGTAACGGTGCGGATGTCGAGGTGCTGCTGCGCGAGCATGTCTATCGTCTGAAGAATTTCGGAAGGGGTTATCATAACGGCGCCTCACCTCATATTCTGTGCATCGCGTTGAAGATATCCTCGCGCTGGATGTGGATGTCGAGCTCGTTCCGCTCGCCCTCCTCGCGCAGCAGAGCGGCAAGCTCCGTAAAGTGAAGGGGACATTTTTCGGTGTCCACGAGCATTATCATCGTGAAGTATTCCTGCAATATCGTCTGGCTTATGTCCAGAATATTGACCTGATTCTCGGCGAGCAGAGAGCTGATCCTTGCGATTATGCCGATCTGGTCCCTGGCGATGACGGAGAGAATTGCTTTCATTTTTGCGTACCTCTTTTACAGTTTCCCCAGCTCGTCCAGAGTTTTTTCAAAGGCGGGGATGAAATTCTCGATAAAGTATCCGACCTCGGGCAGGTCCATCCGTTCGAGCGCCGCGCGGGTCTGTGCCTCCGCGCTGGAGAAGTCGCCGTTTCCGGTCCTGCGCTCCTGGATGCATTTTATATAGGCCGAGAGCTTGTCCGCGGCCTTGACAAGGCGGTGCTCAAGCGTGTCCCCGTCCGGGGAGAGAAGCCCGGCGTATTCGCCCTGCATCTCCTCCGGCAGAAAGCTCAGGAGCCTGTCGGCGGCCAGCCGCTCGATGTCCTTGTATGAGCGCGTGAGCGTTTCGCTGTGGTATTTGATCGGCGTCGGAAGGTCGCCGGTGAATATCTCGGAGGCGTCGTGGAAAAGGGCCAGCGCGGCGCAGCGCAGCGCGTCGCAGTCCGTTCCGAAAACCTCCCGGGAGATGACGGCCAGAGCGTGAGCGAAAACCGCGACGTCATAGCTGTGCTCGGCGACGTTTTCGCTTTCGCTGTTTCGCATGAGGCCCCAGCGGGCAATATACCGCTGGCGGTAGACAAGGGCGAAAAAATCGCAGTTCATGTCTCAGGCCTCCGCTTCCGCGAGCTCATCCCGCGTGTGCTTTACGACGCTCTTGCTCTTCCAGACGCCGGAGCGGTAGCGCAGCAGGACCACGGAGAGCGCTACGACCCAGCCTATCGGCATGCTGACCCAGCAGGCGTGGTAGTCCATTTTGAAGCCGTATGCGAAGATATAGGCGAATATGACGCGGAAAAACAGGCTGGAAAGCGTGCCGACGGTAGAGAATATGACGTCGCCGCTGCCCTGGATAACGGCGGCCACGGCAAAATAGGCGGAGAAGATGACGAAGAAAACGCTCTGGAAGCGGATGTTCTCGATCGCCTGACCCATGGCCTCTCCGCCGACGCCGAACAGCGCCGTGAGCGGACGGGCGAAGAAGAAGGTGCACAGGCACACCAGGATCGTGCTGCATATCTCGAGGAGGAGCGTGGCGCGCAGGCCGCGCTTGATGCGGTCGAGCTTTCCGGCGCCGATGTTCTGGCCGGTGAAGTTCGCCATGCCCATGTTGAGACCCATGATGGGAACCATCGTGTAGCTCTCGAGCCTTGTTCCGACGGTGCAGGCGGCCATGGTGAACTGGCCGTAGCCGTTGATGAGGCGCTGGACAAAGACGCTGCCGAAGGAGACGACGCACTGCTGCACCGTCGTCGGGATGCCGAGACGGAGGCACAGGCGGCATTTTTCGCCGACGAAGCGGAGCTCCGAGAGGCGAAAACGCAGCATCTCATATTTTTTGTTCATGTAGATTATGCTGGCGATCATGCTGCATATCTGGGCGATGACTGTGGCGATGGCGGCGCCCGCGACGCCCCAGCGGAACACGATAACGAACAGCAGGTCGAGCACGAGGTTCATGACCGAGGAGATGCACAGGAAATACAGCGTGGCCTTTGAGTCGCCGATTGCGCGAAGGATATAGGCCACGGCGTTGTAGCCGAACTGGAAGATCAGTCCCGCGGCGTATATCGCGAAATATTCAACGGCGTAGTTCTGGATATCGCCGGCTTCGACGTTCATAAGTCCGGCGATGAGCGGACGGGCGAAAACGACCCCGGCCACAGAAAAGACGACGCCGAGCGCGGCAAGCAGCACAAAGGCGGTCGAGGCGGCCTCGCGCAGGTCGGTCAGGCGCTTTGCGCCGAAAAACTGCGCTATCATGATGCCCGCGCCGTTTGAAAGGCCCATTGCGGCCGACAGGAACACCATCGTGAGGGGGGTGCAGGTGCCGATCGCGGCGAGGGCGGCTTCGTTCACATAGTTTCCGACCACTATGCCGTCGATCGTGCTGTACAGCTGCTGAAGCAGCTGCCCCATCATAATGGGCAGGGAGAAGATCAGTATCCTTTTCCACTCCACGCCCGTTGTCATATCGTTTTTCAAGTTTTCCGGGTCCTCCTTGTTTTCCCTTTTTTCGGTTCATTCGAATAGCAACCTACATCTTATCATGACGGAGGGTTTTTTACAATCATAATCTTGCGCGCGGGAGAGCGAAAAATATGAGCAAAATCAATAAATTCCTTGCAAAAGGCGGACGGTAGTGATAAAATACCGCCTTGGTTTATATGAGCCGTGTTATATTTTTTAATGTTGTTATATACTTTAATTGGATGTGTTATATATGGAACTGAGAAACGTTGCAATAATCGCCCACGTTGACCACGGCAAGACGACGCTGGTTGACCAGATGCTCAAGCAGGGCGGCGTATACCGCGAGAACCAGGAGGTCGTGGACAGAGTTATGGACTCCGGCGACCTTGAGAGGGAGCGCGGCATCACTATCCTTGCCAAGAACACCGCGGTGCACTATAAGGACGCAAAGATAAACATCGTCGATACGCCGGGGCACGCCGACTTCGGCGGCGAGGTCGAACGCATCCTCAAAATGGTAAACGGCGTCATCCTGCTGGTCGATGCGGCGGAGGGCCCCATGCCCCAGACCCGCTTCGTCCTCTCCCGCGCGCTGGAGCTCGGCCACCGCGTGATCGTCGTCGTCAACAAGATCGACAGGCCCGACCAGCGCGTGCACGAGGTCGTGGACGAGGTGCTCGAGCTTCTGCTCGACCTTGACGCAACGGAGGAACAGCTTGACTCCCCGATGCTCTTCTGCTCCGGCAGACAGGGAACGGCGTCCTATTCGCCCGACGTTCCCGGCACCGACCTCAAGCCGCTTTTCGACACGATACTCGACTATATCCCCGCGCCGGAGATAGACACCGAGGCGCCGTTCCAGATGCTCGTATCCAGCATCGACTACAACGAGTTTGTCGGCCGCATCGCCGTCGGCCGCATCGAGCGCGGAACCGTAAAGCAGAACCAGGAGATATCCGTCTGCAACTACCACAACCCCGAGCAGGCCGGCAAGAAGGCAAAGGCCACCGCGATCTATGAGTTCGACGGGCTGGCCCGCGTTCCCGTGACCGAGGCTTCGGCCGGCGAGATCATCGCCATGAGCGGCATCGGCGATATAACCATCGGCGACACGATATGCGCGCCCGATGCGGTCGAGCCGCTGCCCTTCGTCAAGATCAGCGCCCCCACCATGGAGATGACCTTCTCCGTAAACAACAGCCCCTTCGCCGGACGCGAGGGAAAGTTCGTCACCTCCCGCCAGATACGCGAGCGGCTGATGCGCGAAACGCTCAAGGACGTTTCCCTGCGCGTTTCCGAGACCGACACCACCGACTCGTTCAATGTTGCCGGCAGGGGCGAGATGCATCTGTCCATCCTCATCGAGACGATGCGCCGCGAGGGATACGAGTTCCAGGTCTCGCCCCCGCGCGTGCTGTATCAGGAGATAGACGGCGTGAAGTGCGAGCCCATCGAGCGCCTTGTCGTTGACGTTCCGCAGGAGAATATCGGCGCCGTGATCGAAAAGCTCGGCTCCCGCAAGGGCGAGCTGCTGGAGATGACGCCCGTCGGAAGCCGCATGAAGGCGGAGTTCCTTGTCCCCTCCCGCGGACTGTTCGGCTACCGCAGCGAATTTCTGACCGATACCAAGGGCGAGGGCATAATGGCGACCGTATTTGACAGCTATGCGCCCTTCAAGGGCGAGGTGTCCCGCCGCAATACCGGCTCCCTCGTCGCCTTCGAGACCGGCGAGAGCGTGGCCTACGGCCTGTTCAACGCACAGGAGCGCGGCGTGCTGTTCATCGGCCCGGGCGTTCCCGTCTACGGCGGCATGATCGTCGGCGTTTCGCCCAAGAGCGAGGATATAAGCGTCAATGTCTGCAAGCGCAAGCAGCTGACGAATATGCGCGCTGCGGGCTCGGACGAGGCTCTGCGTCTCGTAACACCGCGCAGCATGAGCCTTGAGCAGTGCCTTGAGTTCCTCGGCGACGACGAGCTTCTGGAGGTAACGCCGAAGTCCCTGCGCCTGCGCAAGCGCATTCTCGACCACTCCCAGCGCATGAAGGCGCTCAAGGGCGGCAAGGATAAATAAGAAATAAGAAAATGAGCGCCGTTCATACGGCGCTCATTTTTTGTCTTTGTCAGAAAAGTCCCAGGGTGCTTCACATATCGGGAGTCCCGGCTGCGCCCCCGTTTCCTTTGGGAAACAGGGGCGGTTCTGTGTTTTCAGGGCTGTTCAAGCCCTGAATTTTTGTTCTTGAGGTGGGTGACAAGGTGATGCAGCACCTGAATGTCACTCTCGGTCAGCCCGTCGAGGCTGATGGTGGCGGAGCTGCCGAGACCGAGCAGATAGTCGGTCGACACCTTGAAAAGCCCCGCAAGCTCGACGATATACTGCGTCGACGGCACTGAGATGCCCATCTCCCAGGCGTTTACACTCGAGCGTGTTATCCCCAGCACCTTGGCAAGCCCTGCCTGTGTCATCCCGCTGCGCTCGCGCAGATATTTTATCCTCTCGGCAATCATAGCTGTCACCTCACAGGTGTATAGTAAAGAACGCTTATGGATGTTGCATTATCATAATGATACTTGTAATTGACAAATATTCATTTTGTGATAAACTGTAACTGACAAAGGGGCGAAAAACCGGCAAATGTATATTCGCTCAAATTTCACGTCAAAGAAAGAGAGGACAAAATGAAGATCAAAAGGATCATCGCGGCAGCTCTTGTCATATGTATGCTGTTCTGCATGGCGTGCATGCTGACAGGCTGCTCGAAAAGAGGAAAGTGCGATGAGTGCGGACAGACCGAGACGCTCAAAAAGTATGTGGATCATAGCGGTGATACGCTCTGGCTCTGCTCGGACTGCACAAGGATCGCAAAGATGTTCGGCTATTAAGCCGGGCGCCGGGCCTGTCTGTTCTACAGCCCGGCTTGAGCAGTTTGCAAAAGTGAACATTTGGGAAAGGAAAGGGGAAAGATCATGCAGAATAAGCACTATGGGAAATGCGGCGTGAATAACATGCAAATAAAAAAGAGAGCGCTCAGCCTGATCGTTGCTGTTTGCCTGATAATCGCGCTGCTTCCGGCAGCCTCACTGAAAGTATACGCTGCGGGTGTGATATCCTCGGAAAGTATTGAAGCGGCCATTTCATATGCAAAACAAGAGAAGCAGACGCGGCCGGCATACTGGCGGGGTTATTGTGCCGCGTTTGTTTGGGCGTGCTATAATAAGGGCGCGAAGATCGGCAACAGTTCATACGCCACGGCGCGTGAAATGGGTGACGCGCTTATAAGCAATACGGATGGAAATCCGCCGCGAGGGGCGCTGGTATTCTGGTACAAAACGTCGGATTACAGCGCTGCGGGGCATGTGGCGCTCTCTCTGGGCGATGGCCAGGTGATACACGCTTTTTCCAATCTTATGGAGACGTCCATATCATATGTGAACAATTGCGGCTATACCTATCGCGGTTGGGGCGCGCCGATAGCGGGCATGACGCTTGAGACCGCGAACGTGACCGTACCCGAGCCGGAACTGAACAACCGAGGGTACAATATGACAGTAAACGTTGGCGCGGGAAGTACGCTGCGTTTCTGCTCTTCCTGGTCCAGCACGTCAGCGAGACTCGGCTCCATTCCAAACGGAAGCTCGGTCTATGTCTACGGCGTCACGGTAAACGAATATGACAGCCGCTACTGGGCCAAAATTTCCTGGAATGGCCAGGACGGCTGGGTGAACTACGCATGGCTGAAAGATGTTCCGCCTCAGCAATATGATACGCCGGATGTTTGGTTTACATATAATTCTGCCGAACTGGATCTGTCAGGAAACAACGTCTGTTATATTCCTTACGGCTATTCCGGAGATACAGAGCTTGGATATTATCTGACGATGCAGCGTTCCGGAGATGATTGCATTGAGGCTGCCTGGGCGGAAAACGAACGGATCAGAGTGCGTGGTGTTGCTGCGGGTCAGGCTGTGCTATCCCTTTCGATCATCGAATACGAAACGGGACGCATTCTCGATACTGCAAAATGTACGATTACCGTGACCGGGCCCATAAAGTATGGGATCGTGGTCGGAAACAGCAGGCACGGAACTGTAACTGCTGACCGCGAGACGGCCAACGCCGGTGACACCGTCACTCTGACGGTCTTCCCGGAGCAGGACTGGGCGCTGGATACGCTCGCGGTCACCAGCGAGAGCGGCGAGGAGATCGACCTTTACATCGTAGAGGCGGGAGAGAAGTACACCTTTGAGATGCCGGACAGCGGGGTCGCTGTGACGGCCATTTTTATGGAGAACAACACCATACCGATCAATGCCTCTGAATGGGCCCTGCCCTGGGTCGAGCTGGCGTATGAGCTTGGTCTTGTTCCCGACTGCCTTGACGGCGCCGACCTTACCAGACAGATCACCCGCCGGGAGTTCGCCGCCGTTGCCGTGAAGATTTATGAATTCCTCACCGATGAGCAAGCCATGCCCGCTTACGCAAATCCGTTTACCGATTGCAGCGATGAGGAAGTCCTGAAAGCTTACAACATCGGCATTACCAACGGCACGGCAGCGGACAGATTCTCGCCGAATCAGGTCCTGAACCGTGAGCAGCTTGCCACCATGCTGACCAGAGTTTACAAGAGGACGGCAATCTCCGGCTGGACGCTCGCCGACGATGCCTATTTTAATGCTCAGTTTAAGGCGATGTTCACTATGCCCACGGCGTTTGCCGATGACAGCAGCATATCCGCATACGCAAAGGACAGCGTCTATTTTATGAAGGCACAGGGAATTATTGACGGCGTCGGCAACAATATGTTTGCTCCGAGACACGGTACTACTGCAAACGAAGCGGCAAACTATGGCCTTGCGACTCGAGAGCAGGCTCTTAAAATTGCGGTCGGCATGGTAATCAACCTGAAATAAGCCCGGATAACGATCGTACGAGCGCGCAGATCATCCCTTTTCCGCGGCACGCTTGATGAGTAACGGGGCGGATGCAAAGAAAGCCGTTCTGACAGAATGGCGCACATGCTTTTCTGACGAGAGTATGTACGCGCTGTGAAACAGACAGCCCGGACACGATAAGTGTCCGGGCTGTTTTGCGCCGTTTCGATTGTACTGAGTACTATTCGTATATTCCCGAGAGCATCGCGGAGAGCGTTTTGCCGCCGCAGCCGCTGCCTATGCGCAGGCGGTGCAGCGAATAAATGCCCTGGCTCTGTTCGGAAACGCCCGGTTCGGTCGTAACGCCGATGCTGTATCCGGCTCTTTCCGCCTCTTCGAGCACGGTGTCGTTATACGCGCCGACGGGATAGCAGATGCTGACGACCTCCTGTCCGGTGAGCTGCGCGATAGTCTCTCTCGAGCGCGTCAGCTCTTCGGCGGCGTCGCTGCGCGAGAGCGTGTCCAGCTCAACGTGGTTGTATGTGTGGGAGCCGAGCTCCATGCCGTTGTTCACCATCTCGGCGAACATGCTCTCGTCCATGCTCCAGTCCGACCAGCGGGCGGCGGGGATGACAAAGAAGGTCCCGGCGAAGCCCGCCGCCTTCAGGCGCGGCAGGACCTCGGTATACATCGTGCGGTAGCCGTCGTCGAATGTGAGCACGACGGGCTTTTCCGGCAGGGGCTCGTTTTCGTACCAGTGCGCATAGAGCTGCGCCAGAGTTATGCCGTGCCAGCCGTTCTCGACGAGCCAGTCGAGCTCGGACTGGAAGTCCGACGGCGAAAGGCAGAGGTCTCCGCCTCCGCCGGAGTTGACCTCGTGGTACATGAGCACGGGTACACGGTCATGGCGGACGTATTCGTACCTGGGGTTTGTAAGCGTTATGCGCCCGCGCGAGTCGCTGTCGTAAAGGCGGCAGAGCATCGCGGCGCCCTCTGCCCGCGTCAGCGTGTCGTGCGCGCGGAAGGCTCCGGTCCCGCTGTCGCCGACGACGATGCCGGCGCGGTAAAGCGCATAGACCTCGTCGCTGAAAAGGCCGCGGACGTAGTCGGGTATCGCCCCGTCCTCGACGGAGTTGAGACTGTCCAGCCTGTCTTCACCGGCGGCCCGGGCAAGCAGGCAGGCAAAGGTCTCGCGCGTTGCGTTCATGGAGAACCAGTCCGCTCCGTGCTCCTCCGGGAGGATGCCGTTTTTGCGGCAGTAGTCGGAATACGGCGTATACCACGCCTCTCCGTCCTTCGCGGACTTTTCCTCCATCCCGTGGGCGAGGGCGGCGAGCTTCACGCTCTCGGCGTTGGTTATCGGGGCATCCGGCGCGAAGGTGCCGTCCTCGTATCCGCCGAAAAGGCCGAGACCGGCGGCGGTCGATACGTAGTCATGGTACCAGGCGTCCTCCGCGACGTCCGGAAAGCTGACAGGCTCTGCCGGCGCGGGATCTTTTTTGCCGCAGGCGGCGATGATGAGCGCGCACAGCAGCAGGGCGGTCATGAGCGGGAGGCGTTTTTTCATCACGGACACTACCTTTCCTGAAGTTTATCCCATGTACGCGGGCACGACGACCATGAAGTCCTCGCCGCCGGAAACGGTCACGGTATCGCCCGGGAGATACCGGACGCGCTCCGCGGGGAAGAGCGAGGTAAATTCGTCCACGGTGCCGATCACGTCGAAGCCGAAGCTCGCGGAGCGGTAATGCATCGGGATCACCAGACCGGCGTCGAGCCGGTTCACGAGATCAAAGGCCTGGCACGCGTCTATCGTGTAATATCCGCCGACGGGGCAGAGGACCGCGTCGAGCCTGCCGAGCTGTTTTACCTGTCCGTCCGTCAGATCACAGCCGAGATCGCCGAGGTGCGCGACGCGGACGCCTCCGGCGGAGATGACGTGTATCGTGTTTCCACCGCGCAGCGCGCCGCCCTCGGGATCGTGAAAGGTCTCGAGCGTTTCGATCGTGAACGGGCTTTCTCCGCCGCCGGTGAGTTCGACGCACTGTACCCAGTTGTGGTCGTGGTGGCCGTGGCTGCAAAGTACGGCGTTCGCCCGCTCCCGGACGTCGGAAAGTCCCGGGACGCAGCCCGGCTCGAACGGGTCGATCACCAGCGAGTATCCGCCGTGGGTGATGCGGAAGCAGGAGTGCCCGAGCCATTTCAGTTCCATATGTGTCCCTCCAATTCTGACAGTTTTATGTATGTCGGATATTATAACATATAATATAACATAAATACGGCCCGTGCACATAGAGAAATTATTGTGCATTTCCCACCGAACACGTAGGCAAAGGCGGGTACGGTCAAAAAAGCCTTGTGTTTTATGTACCCGTGTAATATAATATTATACCATCATGGCATCATCTCCACTGGAAAGGAGCGTTTATTTGTGGTCAATCTCCAGAACGAAAACGGAACCATCAGCATAACGAGCGATGTTTTCACCAATATCGCCGGCGAGGCCGCGACCAATTGCTTCGGCGTCAAGGGCATGGCGAGCATCAGCAAGGAAAACGGGCTTGTGCAGCTGCTGCGGCGCGAGTCGATGTCCAAGGGCGTTTTCGTCAGCTTCAATGAAGACAACAGCATCTCCATAGCGCTGCATATCGTCGTTGACTACGGCGTCAATCTGCTTGCGCTTGCAAACAGCATCATGAACGAGGTCAGCTATAAGGTATCCACCGCCACGGGCGTGACGGTAAGAAATGTGGACGTCTATTTCGACTCCATGCTTTTGAGCTGAGGTATAAATAAATCAACGGACTCTTGAGCCCAATAATTCCCCGCATGGAGGTAATTTTCCTTGAGAGAATATATAGACGGCACCGTCCTGACAGAGATGATACTCTGCGCGGCGGACGCATTGGACAAAAACAAGCAGGCGATCAACGAACTGAACGTCTTTCCCGTTCCCGACGGAGACACGGGCACCAACATGAGCCTGACCATGGCAAACGCCGCGGCCGAGCTCCGCAAAAAGCGCCCCGAAAACGTTGACGCCGTCGCGGACTGCGCCGCTTCCGCGCTCCTGCGCGGCGCGCGCGGCAACTCCGGCGTTATCCTTTCCCTGCTCTTCCGCGGCATCGCAAAGAGCCTGAAGGGCAAGGCTGTGGCAGACGCTCCGGGCTTTGCAAAGGCGATGAAGGACGGAGTCGACGCCGCTTACAAGGCTGTCATGAAGCCTGCCGAGGGCACGATACTCACCGTAACGCGCGTCTCTGCCGCATCCGCGGTCGAGTTTGCGGAGACCGGCTCCGATGTCGAGCTCATGCTTGTCTGCGCGCTCGAGAGCGCAAAGGACGCGCTCGCGGAGACGGTCAACCAGAACCCCGTGCTCAAGCGCGCCGGTGTTATCGACGCCGGCGGCAAGGGATACGTCACCATCCTCGACGCAATGCTCGGCTCGCTCCAGGGCCGCATCGCCGCCAGCGAAGAGGGCGTTTCCACGGTCTCCGACCACGCGGACTTCTCCGAGTTCGACACCGGAGAGATCGAATTTGCCTACGACACCGTTTACATCGTCCGCAAGACCGTGGACAAGCCGCTCGACCTGCTGCGGGCCTACCTTGACAGCATCGGCGACAGCCTTGTCATTGCGGAGGACGACGATGTTTTCAAGGTCCATGTCCACACCAACATCCCCGGCGAGGCTCTGACGGAGAGCCAGAAATACGGCACGCTCGAGGTCGCAAAGATCGAAAACATGCGCACCCAGCACGACGAGCTTGTCGGCGCGGACGCCGCGAAGCCGGAGGACGGCTATGCCCCGGCGACAAAGGAGTTCGGCTGCGTCGCGGTCGTTGCGGGCGAGGGCATGGAAACGCTGTTCCGTGATCTCGGCGTGGACCAGCTGGTGACGGGCGGACAGACGATGAACCCCTCGACCGAGGACATCCTGAAGGCCGTGAACCTCACCCCGGCAAAGACGGTTTTCGTTTTCCCGAACAACAAGAACATCATAATGGCGGCGGAGCAGTGCGCGCCGCTGACGGACAAGAAGGTCGTCGTCATCCAGACAAAGACCGTGCCGCAGGGCGTTTCCTGTATGCTGGCCTTTGACCCTGAGGGGGAGGAAGAGGACATCGTTGCCGCGATGGAGGAGGTCATTCCGACGGTGCACACCGCACAGGTGACCTATGCCGCGCGCGATTCCGACTTTGACGGCCACGACATCAAGGCGGGAGAATATCTCGCGCTGTTCGACGGCGGCCTCGTCGGAAGCTATAAGGAGCCCGACGGTATGCTGTCCGACCTGGCGCAGAAGATGAACGAGATCGATCCCTCGCTCATAACCGTCTACTACGGCGCGGACGTCGAGGAAAAGGACGCGGAGAATGTCGGCGAAAAACTCAGCCGCGAGTTCCCCGACGCGGAGGTCAGCGTTATAGACGGCGGACAGCCCGTGTATTATTATCTTATCTCCGCGGAATAAAGCATATTGATAAAACAAAAAAGCCCTGCACCGGGGCGCCATCCTGAAGGAAGGCACCTGGTGCAGGGCTTCTGCGTCTCGGTTTAATAAATCCCCGGAAAAGGCGTGACCCTTGCGGTCACGCCTTTTCTTTTCTGAAGGTAACGACAAACGCACCCTGGCAAGATGCTCAGTCCAATACGATGTCCTTTTTCTTTCCGTTTTTCTTTCTCGGATACTGCCGGATACGGGTGACGAAATCCAGATTGATGATCTCCAGTTCGCCTGACTTCTTTTCGATGACCATACCGCCGCCATCAATTTCTTTTATCAGGCCCTGTACGCTGCCGTCATTTGAAGTGATCGTATAAATGATGCACTCTTCTCCGATAAACCGTTTTGCCAACTCTTTCATAACACCATTCTCCCTGTTCTGTATTTTCCGGTTCAAAATATGTCTGATTGCCGCCAATCTCCTTCGCCGTGTTATCTGTGGGATGATCACAAGAAGGAACAGGGCAAGCAAAATGAGATAAAGACTGTTCATTTGTTTATCCTTCCCGATTTATATTCAGGGGATCCTGTTTCCTGCTTTGGAATATCGCATTGCTTCCTTTCGGCCGGTCACAAAAATGAAGGAGGCGGCTTCCTTACAAAGCGCCTCCTTCGGCAGGACTTTTTTATTTTACCTTAACGATATAGCCTTCCTTGCGGGGCTTTGCCTCGGGAGTCTCATCGGCGTAGCCGAGGATGCAGTTGCCGACGCCGACCCAGTTGCCCTCGACGCCCCACTTCTTGAGCAGAGCCTTGCCCTCTTCGGTCTCAAAGACCTCTTTGGCGCGGTTGACCCAGCAGGAACCGAGTCCGACGGCGTGGGCGGCGTTGAGCAGGTTCGCCATGACGAGCGTTGCGTCCTGAACTCCGCTGGGCTTATCGCCGTCCGCGAAAACGACGATGACGGTGGAAGCGCCGTAGAAGGGGTCCGCGTCGCGGCCCATGACGGCGGCGTTCATGCGGCTCATCGCGGCGATATCGTCCTTATTGGTGACGGCGACCATCAGGGGGGACTGCCAGCCCATCGCGGTGGGGGCATATGTGCCGGCCTCGAGGACGGCGTCAAGCTCGGCTTCGGTTATCTGCCCGGGCTTGTACTTACGGATGCTGCGGCGGGTGATAAGATTTTCAAGTGCGGCGTTCATATATTTGTACCTCCATAAATTATTTTGTTTTCCTGTGTTGCCTTTATTATATAACGA
>CAKSXP010000016.1 GCA_934515035.1 uncultured Oscillospiraceae bacterium | reverse complement strand
GTATCTGATATACAACGGCGAGCTCTATGTTATCGAGGTCAATCCCCGCGCATCGCGCACGGTGCCGTATATCAGCAAGGTAACGGGCGTTCCGATGGTCGATATCGCGTCGGCCCTTATGGTCGGCGGAAAGCTCAGGGATATGGGATACGGCACGGGGCTTTACCGCCAGAGTCCGTATGTCGCTGTGAAGGTCCCGGTCTTTTCGTTTGAGAAGCTCTCCGACGCAAACTCCGCACTCTCACCGGAGATGAAATCGACGGGCGAGGTGCTCGGTGTCGGCAGAACGCTGGATGAGGCACTTTTCAAGGGCCTCGTGTCGGGCGGCTATAAGCTCAAGGGCAGAACGCAGCAGGAACGTCAGGGCGGCATACTCATAAGCGTCAACCGCCGGGACCAGCCCGAGATCGTGAATATCGCCAGAAAGCTGGATGATATGGGGTATAAGCTCTATGCGACGGACGGAACAGCGCGCGAGATAGCAAGACTCGGAACGGACGTCGAGATTGTCGGCAAGCTTGGACAGGACAGCCGCGTCTTTGAGCTTCTGGAGAGCGGTGAGATAGACTATATCATCCTGACCGGATCGACCGAGCCGGAGTATATACGCGATTTCATAAAGCTCAACCGCCGGGCACTTCAGCTGTCCATACCGTGCCTGACTTCGCTCGACACGGCCAATGCTATGGCCGACATCCTTGCCTGCCGCTATACGCAGCAGAACACCGAGCTTGTTGACATCGCGCACTTGCGCACAGAGAAGCAGACTATACGCTTCACAAAGATGCAGGACCTTGGAAACGACTATATATACATCGAAAATTTTGACGGGGCCATAACAAGTCCGGAATCACTGTGCGTGCACCTCTGCGACCGCCACTACGGCGTCGGCGGCGACGGCATTGTGCTCATTGAAAAGAGCGATGCGGCGGACGCCGGAATGCGCATCTTCAACAAGGACGGCAGCGAGGGAAAGCTTGCCGGCAACGCGCTGCGCTGCGTCAGTAAGTATCTGTATGATCGCGGCATCTGCACAAAGGACGAATTTTCGATCGAGACGGCAAGCGGCGTCAAGACAGTGCACCTGTCGACCAGAAACGGAAAGGTCAGCTCCGTCACCGTTGACATGGGAAAGGCGGTGCTTGACCCGAAGCTGATCCCGGTAAAGCTGGACGGGGAAAGCGTTATCTCGCGCCGGGTCAACGCTGCGGACGGCGAGTATGATATAACCTGCGTGTCTATAGGCAATCCGCATTGTGTTGTGTTTGTGGACAGGGTCGATGAGGTGGATGTTGGCGAACTGGGGCCGAAATTTGAATATGACGAGCTGTTTCCCGAGCGTGTGAACACGGAGTTTATCCGGGCCGTGAACGAATGTACGATCAAAATGCGCGTCTGGGAGCGCGGAAACGGCGAGACGATGGGCTGCGGTACGGGCGCCTGTGCGGCGGTCGTCGCAGCTGTGGAAAACGGCTTCTGCCGGAAAGGCGACGACATAACCGTCAGGCTCCGGGGAGGAGACCTTGTCATAAATTACACCGACGAGGGTATCACCATGACCGGCGGAGCGACACAGGTATTCGAGGGAACCGCCGAATATTGACAGGCTGAAAGCCGCAGTACAGATGTACGGACTGACCGGCCTGATGATATAACAAAGCAAAAAGAGCTGCCCTGCGGCAGCTCTTTTTGCGCTTTGTACAGTATGAAATTCCGGGTCATTTACCGACACAAAACCTCTCGAATATTCTTGCCGTGACATCCTCTCGCACGCTGCGGCCCGTAAGCTCGCCAAGCGCATTCATTGCGCCCTCTGCCTCGCAGAGAACGGCGTCCGGAGTGAGTCCGGAAACCATGGCGTCCCAGGCTGCGTTCATATATCCGAGAGCTCTTCGGACAGCGTCGGCCTGGCGCGCATTTGTGATGATCTCTCCGCGAACCGAGGAATCCGGGGCAGGGAAGAGCTTCGCGATCGTTTCGCCGAGAGTGTCAAGTCCGTTTCCGTCGAGCGCGGAAATATGGCAGACATCGGAAAAGCTCTCGCGAATAACCGCCTCGTCGATACATGGCGCGAGATCGGACTTGTTTATAACGGCGATGGAACGGCGCGCGTTCTTTGCGGCGCTGATGGTTTCCTCGTCCTCGTCCGAGAGGGGAACGGAGGAGTCGAACACGGCCAGAACAAGTTCCGCATCGCTTGCAGCGGCTACGGCCCTGTCAACGCCGATCTTCTCGACAGGATCGTCCGTGCCGCGGAGCCCGGCAGTGTCGGTCAGCAGCAGCACGACGCCGCCGAGACGCACGCGTTCCGAGATCGTGTCGCGGGTAGTGCCTGCGATGTCCGTTACTATCGCCCGGTCATAGCCGAGCAGAGCATTGAGCAGGGAGGATTTTCCCGCGTTGGGTTTTCCGATTATCGCAGTGGGCAGACCGCTTTGCATGATGCGCCCCCGGTCAAAGCCGTCAAGCAGCTTTTTCAGTCTTTCGGTGCTGGCGCGCAGCACAGAGGAGTATTCCTCGAGCAGGAAGGGGTCGATATCTTCGTCGGGATAGTCGATCACAGCATGGTAATGAGATGTTATGTCAACCAGGCTGTCATAGATGGAATCAATGATCTTCATCATTACGCCATTGAGTTGAGCCGCGGCATTGCGCACGCCTTCCAGTGTTTCGGCATTAATTATGTCAACCACTGCCTCGGCCTGAGTCAGATCCATGCGGTTGTTGAGAAAGGCTCTCTACGTAAACTCACCCGCAAGGGCCTGGCGCGCGCCGGCGGAGAAAAGAGATTCCAGACCCTCGCGCAGAACGACGGGGGAGCCGTGGCACTGAAGCTCGGCGGTGTCCTCGCCTGTATAGCTGTTCGGACCGCGGGATATCGTACACAGGCATATGTCCAGAAGCTCGCCGTCGCGGTCGAGAAAGCTGCCGTAGACCAGCTTGCGGTCGGGATAAGAGGACATGGGTTTTCCGCTTTTCGGACGGAAAACGCGGTCTATGACATCAATTACTCCGCTGCCGGACAGGCGGATGATGCCGATTGCTGAAAGCTGTGAGCCGGTTGCTATCGCGGCTATGGTATCAGACATGTAAATTACCTCACAATAAAAACAGGGGCTGCCGGAGGCAGCCCCAAAGTATTCTGGTCACGAACCGTATATGAGCCTGCATATGACCGCGCATACTTCAGCACGGGATGCATTGCCCCTGGGGTCGAAGATGTTGCCGGTCCTGCCGGTTATGATGCCGGCGTTGCGCGCGGCATAGACGGCGGTGGCGGCCCAGCTCTCGATAGAGCTGTCGTCTGCAAAACGGCTGGTGTCGCCGGAGTCGGCAAGAGTGATCCCCGCATAATCGGCATAGCGCTTTGCGATGACGGCCATCTGCGAGCGCGTGATGTTGCTCGTCGGAGAGAATTTGCCGCCGCCGACGCCCGTTACGATGCCGGCTTTATTGGCCCATTCAACATAGGGAGCATAGTAAACTCCGGCCTGGACATCCGTGAAGGAGGAAGAAGTGTAGTCGGCAATGTTTACGCCGGCGATGCGTCCGAGGATCGTTACGAAGTCCGCGCGCGTCATATTGTTGGACGGGGAGAAAAGACCGTTTCCGGTACCGTTTATATAACCGGCTCCCGCAAGCTTTTCAACGTAAGGGCTTGCCCAGTGCGTTGAGGGGACGTCGGAAAAGCTGACGTTGACTGGATCGCCGTCTCCGGGGACGGCATCTCCGTCATATGCGATCAGCGAAGCCGAGGTCACTGTCACGACGGCGGTCGTATCCTCTGCCGCCATATAGCGCTCATAACGGTTGAGCGGACCGGATTTTGCTTCTTCGCCGCGCGTTACGTTTATGACAGTCCCGTTTGTAATGGACAGGGAGGCGCTTCCGGAGTTGAGGATCACGCTTCCGCCGAGGTGGAGCGTTATGATCGCGCCGTTCTGAAGGCTGGTCTGGCTGAAAGAGCCGGTCGTATCACCCTTGTCAGAGAGGGCGGATTCGATCATTTCCCTGCCTTTGGCTATCACAGTGTTTATATAGGTGTCCTTAATGTATTGCAGCGATATAAGAGGATCGGAGGAGGTCCCGGCCGTGGTAGAAGCTATCGCGGAGCTTGCTCCGATTAGAAGGAATATCGCAACGGCAAAAGCAATTATTCTTTTCTTTGTCATTGAATAGCCCTCCGTGGTGTTCAGTTTCTGCCCTCCAGAGACTCGGTAAGGTAGTAGCTCAGCGTGAGCAGGCTGTCGGAGAAATGTATATCCTCGACAAGAACGTTGGGGTCGTCGATTTTAAGCTCGATGTTTGTGAAGTTCCAGATGGCTCTGATGCCGCTGGAAACGAGGCTTGCCGCGGAATCGTCCGCCATATGGCGAGGAACGGCAAGAACGGCGATATCGACCTTATGTTCTTTGATATAGGCTTCCTGCTCGGCTGCATCGTATATCGGCACACCCGCGAGCTCGGTCCCTATTATTTCCGGACGGATATCGAAAGCGGCAAGGACATTAAAACCATACCGGCTGAATCCGAAGTTTTCCATCAGCGCGTGGCCAAGATTGCCGACGCCGACGAGAATGACTGAATACCCTTTTTTCATGCCGAGGATACCGGAAATTTCCTCGCGCAGAATATCGACGTTATAGCCGTAACCCTGCTGTCCAAACTCGCCGAAACAGGAAAAATCCTGACGTATCTGCGACGGGGTGAGACCCATCTGGCGGCCGAGCTCTCCCGAGGAGATGCGCTCGACGCCGTGATATGCGAGATCGTCCAGCTTTCTGAGATAGCGGGGAAGTCTGCGTATAACATTGTTGGATATATTTGAGCGTCTCAAGGTACATCCTCCCAACTAGTGGTATAAATATCTTTTCAACAGTATAACATCTGAAAAAGCAATATTCAAGGATAAATGCGGGTAACGGGTGCATAAATAAATGGATAAGGGCCGAAAAGAGCAATATACCGGCGATACTCAGCGCCGGTGAAAAGAAATGATCCTCCGCACGGCGGACGCCGGACGGAGGATCATATGGTTTGCCGCTATTGTAAAGTGACCGGCGTTAAAGGACGCCGCATCCGGCGCGGAGGATGGGAAACGGTGCTGCCTCAGATGTCCATAGCAGCAAAATAACCGTCCCGGACGGCTTTTCCGATAAATGAAGGTCCGGAACAGTCGCCGATTGGGAAAAACAGAGGCGCACAATAGCGGAAGGCTTCCGCAGACTCGATGTCGGCGTCCAGGCCGGTGGCGTTTATTATCGTATCTGCCGTGATGCAGACTGTGGAGCCGTCCGCATACTCGGCGGTCAGTTGTCTGCCGGATATGCTTCGGCAGGCACAACCTTTGAGGATCGTTACGCCGTATTCATCAAGCAGAAGAAGCTGGGTGTTTATGTTTCCCTCACGTATGTTTTTTGCAAGCCTTTCGCTCCGGCTGATAAGCGTGACCTCTTTGCCGAGCGAGCCCAGGTGGACAGCGCATTCCACGCCGGTAAGGCCGCCGCCTATAACCGCGATGTGCTGAGACAGCTTTTCCGGAGCAGTATAGCATTCGACGGAATTGAGCACGTTTGCATCACAGGTTCCGGGAATGTTTAGGTCTCTGAATTTTCCGCCAACTGCGGCTATAACGGCAAAAGGCTCTTCCGCCTTTACCAGTTCGGGTGTTGCTTCAACTCCGAGATGTATTTCAACTCCGAGCTTTTGTACCCGCTTTATCATATTGTCCAGGAACCGGTGGACCTCTGTTTTGAATTTATCGTTGTCCGTATATCGCAGTATGCCGCCAAGGCGATCGTCCTTTTCAAACAGAACAACGCTGTGTCCTCGTTTGGCTGCCGTTTCGGCTGCTTTCAGACCGGCAATGCCGCCGCCTATAATGGCGACACGGCGAGCGACGGCTGCTTTGCCCGGCGCATAGAAGCTCTCGGGTTCAAAGGGACCAAGCGGGTTTACGGAGCATGATCCCGTGTTTCGGCATCCGGAACAGCGCAGGCAGTTGTTGATCTCCTCGTCCTCGCCGCGCTGTGCCTTGACCGGGAGTTCGGTGTCAGCGATGAGCAGAGGCCGCGCCATGATCACAAAGTCCGCCTTACCGTCGGCGATTATTTCCTCGCAGACCGCGGGATCGCCCAGAGCGCCTACGACCCCGACAGCCATGTTTTTTACAGCGGCCTTGACTTTGGCGGCGTTTTCAACATTATGAGCGGGAGGGAAGAAGCTGTTGGAGATTATGCGGGTGTTGTAGACAGGCACACAGTGCATTCCGCCGGAAATATGCGCGATATCGACAAGTCCCGGATGCTTATCCAGCTCCTTAAAAAACTCCACGGTTTCTTCAATGGTTATCGTATCCTCCATAAACGTCCGCCCGGTAAGCGGCGAAATGTTTTCTTCGCCCGAAAAGCGAAGCTCAATGATGAAATCTTCGCCCACAGCCTTGCGTATGCGATCAAGACACATTACGGGGAAGCGCGCGCGGTTTTCCATGCTGCCGCCAAATTCGTCGGTACGCATGTTCGTGCGCCGGGATACAAACTGTGAAAACAGGAAACCGTGTCCCGCGTGGATTATGCAGCCGTCCATCCCGACGGATTTTGCAGCGGCGGCACAATGAGCGTAATCATTCGCTATCTGCTCGAGCTGTTCACGAGTGTAGGCATGGATATGTCTTCCGTCAAAATCTCCTGTCGGCATGCTCCCGACGGTTATTCCGTCCCACGGCTCATGAAGCACCATCTCACTGGGACCGTAGAACTTACCGGACATGTCAACGGGTTTGTCGTTTCCCTCTTCGTCTTTCGGGATCGGGCCTTTGAAAAGACGCACCTCCGGGTGCATGTAGATGCCGTTGTGAGTAAAAGAGGTGAAGGCGAGCGAACCGTGGCGATGGCACAGATCGGAAAACAGACTCATATTACGCCTGAAACCGGGGGACAGTACGTCGTCGAAAAAAGTAAGGCAGTTGCGGTTTGCCGTTCCGTAGTTTATCGGAGCCTCTACCGTGCAGACACGAGCCGAGCCTCCCTTGGCAACACGCTCGTAGAAATAAGCACAGCTTTCACTGATATAGCCGCCTGCGGCCTCATCATCTGTGCCCATTGGTGCTACAAGTATACGGTTCTTGAAGGTTTTGCCTCTTATGGTTATCGGGGAGAACAGATTCTTATATTTCAGTTCGGGCATTGTGAAATAACCTCCGATCGATCAAAAAATGAGCGGGCAGCCTTTGTGCCCGCTCTGCTGGAAGCGTCAGTCAAGTCTTGCAAGACAGCGGTCAAGCGCCTTCTGGTATATTTCAATACACCTGTCGATGCCCATGCTTTTGATTCCTTCGGCCATGCTCTCATAAGTGTCCAGTCCGGTGTTGCCGAGGATAGCGTTGAGCTGCCACTCGGTGACATAGGTCTCGATATCGGCATAGAGAGAAGAGAATTCTTCACTTTCCTCGCTGGTCAGTGCCATGGAAACGGGCAGACAGTAGGCGTTATCGGAGTGCTCCGCCCACATCATGGTAGCAGAGACTATTTCGTCTGCCCAAAGCTGCTCGTCGTCCGCATTTGCGGGAAGAGAAGAACAGTTGGCGCAATAGATAAACTGGCTTTGCTGGAGCGTATAGCCCTCCGGATTTGCATAAGACAGCTCTGTGAGCTTCGGGTTCACATCAAGAGGAATGGAGCTTGCTTCATAGGTTTTGCCTTCAATGCCATAGTTGGTAAGAAGGTAACCCTCGTAGGAATAGGTGTAGTCGATCCATTTGGCAACGGTTTCCACATTTTCGCATGTCGTGGTGATGGATTTACCGCGCATTTCATAGGCGTCGGAGTCACGGCGGAGATGGAGCATATCGCCGTCGTTTTGAACAGCATCCCGGATACCGACCATATGAAAACTTTCATCTGAACTCTGACTTTTGAAAATGTCAATAAACGCGGTATAGGCGTAGACAAGGCCGAGTTGGCCGCTGCCGGCACCGCCGAAGGTAGTCATTGGATACTCCTGAGTCATGAAGTCGGTATATATGAGATCTTCGCTGTACCATTTGCCGATCATTTCTATATAATCAAGATACCCCTTCTCAAGAGGACCGTATTTGACGGTGCCATCTACATTCATAAAGGGCTTCTGCTTTCCGTAAAGGGACAGATCCGCGGCGATGCCGTATCCTGCGGCCAGATAGTTGTACTCCGGAACGCCGGTAACGCCGATCATCAGGGCGTTGGGGTGTCCATTGTTTTTGAAGGCGGTAAGAGCGTTGTAGTAATCGTCATAGGTCACGATCTCGGAGGCGTCCATGCCGACTTCCTCCAGCCAATCCTGGCGTATGAAGGGACCGAGAACGACCTGGCGTGAGACCTGGAACTGAGCAGCTTCGAGCATGAGACCGTCGTCGTTGACGGCGGCGAGCATGTATTCGTCCGACGTGTTGATGTAGTAATCATAACAGGGCATGTAGTCGGCTATAATGTCGGTCATGTCCTCGATGATCCCGTCCTCATATGCCTTGGTAAGTCCCCCGGTATAGTTCATGGCAACGTCGGGCAGAATATCGGGATACTCGCCGCTTGCGCAGATGACATTGAACTGAATGGTCGCGTCATTGTATGCTCCGAGCAGGTACTCGACTTCGACTCCGGTGGCTTCCTGTAAGGCCAGCATTCCCTCTGTCGTCATCGGGTCAGATGCGGCCTCATACAGTTCGGGACTGAAGGTGTTGTACATTGTCAGGGTATAAGGTTCTTCTGTGATGGGCAGCGGGCCCGGATATTGCAGGATCCAGGCGTCCTCATTCGTGGGCTCCGCGGGAGAAGCCGTGTTTTCCTCGTTGGGACCCGCTCCGGCTGCCGTGGGCGGTGCAACGGCTGGATCGGCGGACGGAGAATCGGACGGGGTTCCTTCTGCTTTCTGCCCGCATCCGGAGATGAGGCACAGAAGCATAAGCAACGCCAAGATAAGAGATAGGCTGCGCTTTTTCATAAATAGTCTCCTTTCGTTGTTTTATTTGAAATATATCATCATACATGATAGGATTTTGGAGCGGCAGGGAGATGCCGCTCCAAAGAGAAGGGGGATATAATAGTGGAAGTGCATCAGCTGGTCTATTTTATAACTGTTGCGAAATATGAACATATAACCAGAGCGGCGGCGGAACTCCATATCTCGCAGTCAACGCTCAGCGCAGCGCTGAAAAAGCTGGAGTCTGAATTGGAACTGAAGCTTTATGAGAGAACGGCGAAGGGAGTGGTGTTGACGTCTGAGGGGCGTATTTTCCTGCACCGGGCTGTCAGAATAATATCTGAAATAGAGAGTACCGGACAAATGATGGCGCAGCTGGCCAAACAAAACGGCGGGCTTCGCCTGCACATTGCCTGTGGGGAGACTCTGGGATTGTCTGAGATCGTATATGAAGCCGAACGGCAAATGGCTGCGGATGAACCCGGGATATGCTTTACAAATCTGTTTGAAGAGTATGGCAATAACGGAGCGATGCTGCTCAGCGGCGATGCAGATATGCTGTTTACATATTCAAAAATTTACAGACCGGAGATAGAATGGCATAAGCTGTGCGATGACGAAATGCTTCTGCTGGTCAGAAAGGATGATGAACATGAGATGAGGAAGAAAGTATCCATGAGCGAGCTAGCGGATATAAAACTCATAGCTCCTGTTGAACACAGCTTTTTGCGAGACCATCTTGATGTCATGTTCGGCGGAGTTAACATGTTTACCCCGACGAATATTTCAAGCTGTTTTTCTGAAGCGGATATTCCGTTTCTTGTTGAGAGCGGAATGGGTTGTGCCATAGTGACCGGATTATGGTGGCGGCAGTATTGCAGGAGAGGCGTTGGAAAGCTTCATGCGGTTGAGATCGCCGACGGAACTGCGAAGCTCGAATTGGGAGTTGCACGGCTTACGGATATGCCGCACAGTGAGCGTTGCGGCAGTATTATCGAAAAAATCAAAAATATTATAGCGGGATTGTATGCATAAAAACGAGCACTAAACTTATGTAAAATCTACAAAAATATAAAAGAAAGACCCGGTTGATGATGCAATTCCTAACAATAATATAAGTGTTCAGCACCGATAAGTCAAAT
Source organism: uncultured Oscillospiraceae bacterium (assembly GCA_934515035.1). Taxonomy (GTDB): domain Bacteria; phylum Bacillota; class Clostridia; order Oscillospirales; family Oscillospiraceae; genus CAKSXP01. The sequence continues at coordinate 5,906 of CAKSXP010000016.1, read as the reverse complement.
TCAAAGAATTACAGACCTCATCGATTTTGTCGATAATTCGCCTCCCCGGCGGAAATTAAAATTTCATTGTAAAAACATATGGCAATATGGTATAATATCCTTTACACGGAATCTGCTTCCGCGGCTGTGACAGACAGAAAGGAAATAATCGCAATGCTTGAACTTAAGAACATCTGCTATAAGGTCAGCGACGAAGGCGAGGAGACCGAGATAATACGGGATCTCAGTCTCGTGATAGACGATAAAAAACTGGTCGTATTCACCGGACCGAACGGCGGAGGAAAGACCACCCTGGCGAAAATAATCATGGGCCTTGTCCAGCCGACGTCTGGGCAGATAATCTGGAACGGGAAGGATATAACCGGCCTTGGCATAACGGAACGTGCGCGTATTGGGATAAGCTACGGGTTCCAGCAGCCTCCCCGGTTCAAGGGACTGAAGGTGCGCGACCTGCTGACGATAGCCTCCGGCAAGCGTCTTGTAACAAAGGACGAGTGCTGCGGCTACCTGACCCAGGTCGGGCTTTGCGCCAACGACTATCTCGACCGGGAGGTCGATGCCAGTCTCTCCGGCGGAGAGGTCAAGCGTGTTGAGATAGCGACGATACTTGCCCGGCACGGCGATCTTATGATCTTTGATGAGCCGGAGGCCGGCATCGACCTGTGGAGCTTCGCGCGGCTTACGGAGACCTTCAGGAATATACACGAAAAACGCAATGCGACAATGATAATCATTTCGCATCAGGAGCGTATAATTTCTCTGGCGGATGAGGTCGTGATCATTTCCGGCGGCCAGATCGCCAGACAGGGCGCGGCCGAGGATATCATTCCGGGCATTTCCGCCGGAACAATGGGCTGCTGCCCGAAAATTTGCTGAGAGAGGAGAACCGACAATGCTTAATGAAACTGATCTCTCCCTGCTCGAGCAGATAGCGGATATGAAGGGAACGCCCAAGGGCGCATACAATATCCGCAAGGACTGCGGCTGTGCGAGCCGCGCCAGCACCGAGAACATCGTCATAACCGGAAAAGAGGATAAGCCCGGCATAGATATCCGCATAAAGGCCGGGACAAAAGGCGAGACCTGCCACATCCCCGTCATCATAACAGAGACGGGAATAAAGGAAATGGTCTATAATGACTTTTTCGTCGGCGAGGACTGCGACGTTACCATCATAGCGGGCTGCGGTATACACAACTGCGGCGGCCAGGAGTCCAGGCATGACGGCGTTCACACGTTTTATGTCGGCAAAAACTCCCATGTCACCTACTCCGAAAAGCACTATGCTGAGGGGGATGGAAACGGAGCGAACATAATGAATCCGCAGACCATCGTCTACCTTGAACAGGGTGCGTCGATCAAGATGGACACCGTTCAGATACGCGGCGTTGACTCCACCGTGCGCGACACGAAGATCGTCTGCGGCGACGGGGCGGAGGCTGTCGTTACCGAACGTTTGCTGACGCACGGGAAGCAGAAGGCTACCTCAAACATGGAGATAGTTCTTGACGGAACAGACTCAAAGGGCCGCGTTATCTCAAGAAGCGTTGCGCAGGATGAATCCGAACAGGTGTTCTATCCGCGCATGGTCGGCAATGCACAATGCTTTGGCCATGTCCAGTGTGACTCGATCATCATGGGCAAAGCCCGTATCCGCTCGATACCGGAGATCGCGGCGAACGACACCGAGGCCCAGCTTATCCACGAGGCCGCCATCGGAAAGATAGCGGGAGACCAGCTCCTGAAGCTCCAGACGCTGGGACTGACGGCTGAGGAGGCCGAGGACAGGATCCTCAAGGGCTTCCTTGCGTGATTTTCGCGTAATTTCAGTCTGACCGGTATATGCGAGGATGGAAATGCAGCTTCGAGAATACAGAACTGCCGACTGTGAGCGGCTGGCAGAGCTGTTTTACCAGACCGTTCACAGCGTAAACGCAGGGGATTACACACCGGAACAGTTGGATGCGTGGGCGACCGGAACGGTGGATCTGCGGGAATGGGACTGTTCCTTTCTGAAACACAAAACAGTCGTCGCCGAGGATAACGGAATGATCGTCGGCTTTGGGGATATGGACCCAAGCGGATATCTGGACAGACTTTATGTTCACGAGGACTATCAGGGCAGAGGTGCTGCGTCCGCGATTTGTGACGAGCTGGAACGGTCTGTAAGCGGAAAGCTTATCACAACGCACGCATCCATCACCGCAAAGCCGTTTTTTCAGCGCCGGAGATACCGCGTAGTCAAAGAACAGAAAGTTATCCGCCGCGGGATCGCTCTGACGAATTATGTAATGGAGAAATAAAAAATCCTCCGTATGGCATAGACCATACGGAGGATTTTGCTGTTTTACTAGCGTATGTCAAACACAGAGCGTCTACTATTCGGCATTACGCATTCCTGATAAAGTCAAGAAGGTCTGTAAAAGAGCCGTTTGCGATATAAATCGGGCCGTTCTCGCCCAACTGGATAATAAGCGAGCCGCTGGAAAGCCAGATGGGTATCGTTATTTCTTCGTCTTCGCTGATGCGGCCGATGACAGTGAACAGAGGTTCCTCGTCCGGACGCTCTTCCTCGGTAAGCTCAGAGAAGGATAAAAGAGCTGCCAGAGCGGCCAAAGCGTCGGAATTTGTCGTTGAAACATCGGGGACCGCGAAACTCGCGTCAGAGAATTCGCCGGTGTAAATATCCGCTTCGGTAAGCGACATAAGAATGGCCATGTCCTCCTCCGGAGACAGCTGGGCTTCCAGTTTGTAGTTTGCTTCGTCGGACGGGGCGCGCTCCGTAGGGGCATCACAGGTCGGTTCTTCTGCGGGGGGCGGAAGCTCGGAAGTATCAGGGGCCCCCGGATCGGCCGGCGAAAAATACTGGGTCCCGTTGTCGGGGACGTCATCGGAGCCGGTAATGTCACAGAGGGAAGCATTTTCCTCATATTCGGAATACTCAGGCGCTTCGCCTGCGGCGGCATAGAATGCCTTTGGCGCGGTCTCGGGCTCGGCGTGTTTTTTCCAGCGGTCGATGCCAATGCCGGAGACGGCTGCCGCAAGGACAACAAAGCAGGCAGCGACGGCGGCAAAGCGCCTCCACACAGGGCGTTTTCTGCGTGCCTGACGCTCATGACCGAGTCTGAACATGACGTTCTGAGAAAAGTCCTCGGGCGGCTGAGCACAATCGTCGGACAGGCTGTCGGAGATGCTGCGGAATGCATTATAGACAAGACGGCATTCGTCACACTCGAGAAGGTGGCGCCGCAGCTCGTTCATGTCCTCCGGGGATATTTCGTTATCGATCGCAAGGCTTATAAGCTCACGATATTCTTCACAAGTCCGCATGCATTACACCTCCTTCGATGTATTAGACGCGAACCGGTCTGAAAGGTTCCCATCCTTCATAAGAATAGAGCACAACTTTTTTCGTGCTCTGAAAATGCGGGATTTGACTGTTCCGAGCTCCAGAGCGAGCACATCGGCAATCTCATCGTAGGACAGTCCGTTTATCTCACGAAGGGTAAGTATCTGCCGGTAATCCTCCGGCAGAAGCTCGAAAGCGGCGTTCACGCTGAGGCGGAGTTCGTTTTTTTCCAGAATGTTTTCGGGGGAGAAGCGGTCGTCGGGAATCTCAAGCTCCCGTTCCTCGTCCTCGTCGTTGGAGTACGAGATGCTGACCGCGGAGCGGCGCTTGCGCGAACGAAGAAAGTCAAGGCAGAGATTGCTCGCCAGACGGTAGAGCCAGACGGAAAACTTGCTGTCCCCGCGGAATTTCGGAAGGTTTTTATACGCCTTGACAAAGGCGTCCTGGGAAATATCATATGCGTCCTCTTCGTTTCCGGTCATTTTGAGGGCGAGACAGTATATCTGGCGCTGGTTTTCGATGACGAGGGCCTCAAAAGCGTTTGTGTCCCCGCTGAGCACTCTGGATATGATGTTCATTTCCTCACTGCGAGTCAACTCATCACCTCAGTTCCTTCTTTATCTGCTGCGCTATCCTTCGCGCGTCGTCGAGCGTTTCGATCTTTACTATCTGCTGCTTGAAATATCCGGAGTGCGGAACACCGCGGAGATACCAGGCAAAGTGACGCCTTGATTCAAGGCAGGCGATCTTTTCGCTCTTGTACTGTGCGGCAAGCTCAAACTGGCGGATGGCCGTATCAACGCGCTCGGCAAGAGGGGGCAGGGGAGGGATGTCCTTTCCCTCGACAGCGGCGTTGCCCTGCGCGAATATCCACGGGTTGCCGAAGCTCCCGCGGCCGATCATGGCAAGGTCGCAGCCGGTATAGCGCAGAATATGTTCAGCGTCTTCGGCTGTCCAGATGTCGCCGTTTGCGATGACGGGGATATCGGTTATCTCTCTCTTGACATCGCGGATAATGTCCCAGTCGGCCTTGCCCTCATACATCTGCACTCGGGTTCGGCCGTGAATGGCGATAGCCGACGCGCCCGCGTCGCGGCACATTTTTGCAAACTCAACGGCGTTGACGCTGCCCTTGTCCCAGCCCTTACGGAACTTTACCGTGACGGGACATCCCGCCGCGGCGGCAACGGCTTCAATGATCCGCTGCGCCTTTTCGGGGTCCTGCATCAGCCTGCTGCCCTCGCCGTTGTTGACGATTTTTCCAACGGGACAGCCCATGTTGATATCGATTATATCTGCGTTAGATATTTCCTTTGCTTTTATAGCCGCTTCGGCCATGATTTCAGACTCGCTCCCGAATATCTGAGCGCAGAGGGGGCGGTCATCCGGCGACGACCGGAGGAGCTCGCGTGTCTTTCCGTCCTGATACATAAGCGCTTTTGCGCTTACCATTTCTGTCGTTGTCATAGCTGCGCCCTGTTCCATGCATATGTGGCGGAAAGCGAGATCGGTCACGCCCGCCATAGGCGCCAGAAGCAGACGTCCTTTTATTTCAATATTGCCGATTTTTGTCATAGCGTAATATCAAGCCCTACGGGGCAGTGGTCGGAGCCCATGATCTCCGGACAGATAAAGGCTTTGCCGATGCGGTCACGGATGCGGTCTGAAACAAGGAAATAGTCGATACGCCAGCCCACGTTTCGTTCACGTGCAGCGGAGCGGAAGCTCCACCAGGTATAGGCATTTTCGAGATCGGGATAAAGATACCGGAAGGTATCGGTGAATCCCGAACTGAGAAGCCGACTGAACTTTTCGCGCTCCTCATCGGAGAAGCCGGGATTTCCGCGGTTCGTTTTGGGGTTTTTAAGGTCGATCTCGTTGTGGGCGACGTTCATGTCCCCGCAGACGATGACGGGTTTCCTCGCGTCGAGCCCGAGAAGATATTCGCGGAAAGCATCCTCCCAGCTCATGCGGTAGTCCAGGCGGCGCAGACCGTCCTGTGCGTTTGGCGTATAGACGCAGACAAGGAAGAACTCGTCGAATTCAAGCGTTATGACGCGCCCCTCGTGGTCGTGTTCATCGATCCCGATGCCGCAGCAGACGCTCAGCGGGGTCCGGCGCGTAAAGATGCAGGTACCGGAGTAGCCCTTTTTCTCGGCGTAGCACCAATACTGCTCGTATCCGGGCAGGTCAAGTTCGATCTGTCCCTCCTGAAGCTTTGTTTCCTGAAGACAGAACATGTCCGCATCAAGCCCCCAGAAAGTATCCTCGAAGCCCTTTTTGACGCAGGCGCGCAGGCCATTTACGTTCCATGAAATAAGCCGCATGTGAAAGCTCCTCCTGTCAGGGACGTATCGCGACGAGCCGGTTTATCGTTACGCCCTGTTCGTAAAATTTGGTCTCGTAGTCGGTCATAATGCCGACCGGACCATTTTCGTGCAGATCACGAGTGACCTCGCGCAGCTCCCAGCCGCAGTTCTGAAACTGCTCAACGGACCACTCAAACAGAGGGTCATTATCGCTTTTGAAGTGTATCTCTCCCCCATCGGGCAGGAGC